>NZ_AKIX01000056.1:0-37182 GCF_000282075.1 Brevibacillus sp. BC25 | reverse complement strand
CGGCTCGAGTACCTTTATGATCTACACGGGTGCACCGCAAAACACCCGCCGCAAGCCAATCGAGGACCAGTACATTACAGAAGGCAAAGAAGTAATGGCGAAGCAGGGCGTGGATGAAATCGTGGTACATGCCCCGTACATTATTAACTTGGGCTCTTACAAGGACGATACCTATGAGCTTGCTGTCCGCTTTCTGCAAGAAGAGATTCGCCGGACCGACTACATTGGCGTCAAAAATATCGTGCTCCACCCTGGCGCTTACACCGACAAGGATGCGGAGTACGGCATCGCCCGGATCGCAGAAGGCTTGAATGAAGTTCTGACAGGCATCAAAGACACCGACGTGAACATCGCGCTGGAGACTATGGCGGGCAAAGGAACGGAAATCGGTCGTAGCTTTGAGGAAATCGCGTCCATCATCGAGAAAGTAGAAGACAACAGCAGGCTGACCGTCTGCATGGATACTTGCCACATTCACGACGCGGGCTACGATATCGTCAACGACTTCGATGGCGTCTTGGAACAGTTTGACCGGACAATCGGCTTGGATCGACTCGCCGTTGTTCACTTGAATGACAGCAAAAACTTCCGCGGGGCAGGCAAAGACCGCCATGCGCCAATCGGTGCTGGACTCATCGGCTTTGATGCGATGAACTACATCGTGAACCACGAGAAAATCCGCCACCTGCCACTTGTACTGGAGACACCTTGGATCAGCAAGGAAAAAGGCAACGAGCGTCCGATGTACGAAGCAGAAATCGCCCTCTTGCGCGGGGAAGTGGACAAGCGCTTCGGCGACGAATTCATGGACCATGTGGAGCGCCTCGATTTCTTTTTCCGCAAACAAGATATCACCAGACGCGAGTATGTGATTGGAATTTGGGATCTGCTCAAAAACGACGCGAAGGCAAAAAAAGCCGATGGCCGCGAGCCGATGGAGCGTCTGTACGATATGGTGAAGGAAGCGAGATTGTTCCCAGAACTCACCGAAGAGCAGATCAACCACCGCTTGTCCGCCTACTTCGCGATTCCGAAATACTCGTAAGGAAAAAATCCATGTAGGCTTGCTATGGCTTCCTCCTGTTGAAGTGAATGTACCGACATCAACCAACAAAGGAGGAAGCCACATGCCTGCGAAAACTTACACCCTGCTAGGAGCCAATCGCCAGTTTTATAAAAGCAGTACACCCGGCACATTTGGCGGCTACAGGCCAGGTAAAATTTATGGCCGACTGGACTGTCCCTCTGCCATCAGAGCCATTACGCGAGGCGGTTATGTGCGCCATCGTGTATTTTTTGCTGATGAAGCTACCGCTATTGCTGCGGGGTATCGGCCTTGTGCTGTTTGTTTACGAGAGAAATATTTGTTGTGGAAAGAGATGCGTGCGTAAATCAATGAGCCCTGCCATTCCATAGAACACCTGCGGGGATTCGAAAGAGTACATAGTTGCCCGTCCACATTTGTGACGTGATGATCATCTTCTCTTTCTCCCTTTCAAAAAAGTAACCAGCCCCTTCTTGCTCGATAAAAGTCCATCCTTTTTCTGTCATCGCTCGTTTCATCGCTTCTGCTGCTGTAGCTTGATTCGCTTGCGGCCCATACCCATACCAATCAACGCTTTCCTCCGTCGTCAATTTGACGATGGTTCCCGTGTTTTCGCCCAACAGCTCGGTCACTTCTCTTTTGGACTTGGATTCGAATGGTAATGCAGGATACCAGATCAGAGAAACATACGCGATCATGATGAAACAAAAACCCAAGAAGAATAGGAGGAACAGAACTTTCGCTCTCTTGTTAATGCCCATGCAACTACTCCTCTTCCTCAAAAATCGCTACAGGACGTGCCCATCCCGCGCTCGCTCCTTTCACTTTCACAGGAAACACAGAAACGGTAAACCCGTAGGACCTCGGCAATTGCTCCAAATTCGCCAGCTTTTCAATTTGGCAATACTCTTTCTCTTTTCCCACATAGTGAGCCGCCCATAAAACTCCATCGCGCGGATTTTGTTTATAATCAGCGGCCTGAACGGAAAACGGAATATCCCATCCCCACCCATCGGTTCCCATGACCTTGATTCCTTGATCGATCAGCCAATGTGTCGCTTCGGCGGATACTCCTGCGTGTGATTGAAAATAGTGCTCTTCATAGTATCTTTTATCCGCATCCGTCCTGATCAGGACAATGTCGAACGGTTTCAGTTCGTATTGGATTTGGGCGAGCTTCTGTTTAACATCATTCACCGTGATTTCATAGCCAAACGGCTTTTCACTAAAATCAAGCAGGACACCATCTCCGTAGAACCACTCCAACGGCAACTGATCAATCGTTTTCGCCGGCTCTCCCTCTGACGTAGGCCAGTAATGCCAAGGCGCATCTACATGTGTCCCTGTATGTGTCGTGAGTGTCACCGTTTCACTCGCCCAAGCCTTCTGTTCGGGAAAATCCGTTGGTTGCAAACCGAAATACTGGGCAGCTTGGACAGCCCCTTCTTCATGACTATTGTATTGAATCTCAGGTGGAAACGGTTCTTTTGCCAGCCGATCAAGAGGCACACTCAGATCAATGAACCGACGTGCTTTTCTATTCATAGCAGGATTCCCTTCCTTCCGCTCTGTAATTTTCTGTATTTTTGGTTAACTTCACTGTACTACCTGCCTTCCACCAGCGTCAAATGAACACAAGCAAAAGGCCAGTACCTCGTCGTCTATACAGGTACTGGCCTTCTTCATGGGGATTCTATGGGAATTTGTACTTCTACATACGTATCGCCACCATGCGGGGATTGCAGATAGTTTTCTCTGCCTGGCTGATCTTTTTTGATCCGGTATTGATTGCGCTCTATCCATCTTGCCAAGTCAATACAGGCCGTAGAAGGAACGAATGGCTCTACACGTTGGACCAGGGTGGCCATCATCGGCTCCTCTGGCAGCATACCTATTTCCAGCATGTCGGATGCGGATGGCAAGGGAATGTCCTGTTTGATTACATAGCCGATCTCCATTTCGAATGCCGTCTCGTCTCTCTCCGACTCCTTCCACAAAACGATAGGAGAAAGCACCCCTCTCTGCTGCTTGCCTGCATAATGAGCCAGCCGATCGAAAAACATCGGAATCTCTTCCACTGTACCTTCTGAACGGAATGAAACAACTTTTTGGGCTTCGACTTGTTTAAAGACAACCTCTTGTTCTATGTACCCCTTTTGCTCGATCCATAGCAGACGCTCCTTGATTCGATTCAATCGTGCTTGCTCCTCCTCAAGTAGCCGTTCCATCTCCCTTTCTTTTTGCCTGAATATGCCTTTTAGTTGGTCTATGGACATTTCTTCATGCAGCAATTGCTGAATTTGTTGCAACGTAAAGCCCAAGTCCTTGTACATGAGGATTCGATTGAGCGTAACCAATTGCTCTGCTGCATAAAACCGATAGCCCGTCTCTTTGTCGATATCCGCTGGCTTCAAAATACCAATTTGGTCATAAAAACGAAGTGTCTTTAAGGACACTCTGCTCAATCGGGAAAATTCACTGATCTTAAACATGGAAAAACCCCAATCTGTCATTCCCTTGACTTTCCCCTGTACGGGAACGTTTATAGTTGAAAAAAATCATGCTTACAAAGGAGCAATGCGAGATGGATTACGACATTTTTCACTTGGGAGAGGTTAGCTTGCAGTCAGGTGTGACACTACCGCATGCATTTATTGCTTACAAAACGTATGGCACACTCAACGCAGCCAAGGATAACGTCATTATATTTCCTACATCGTTTGGAGACCAGCATTACCAAAACGAATGGCTCATCGGGGAAGATAAGGCTTTGAATCCGAATCAATATTTTATCATCATTCCCAACATGCTCGGCAACGGGCTATCGTCCTCCCCGAGCAATACAGCCAACCCGTATGATCAGGCCAATTTTCCACACGTTACGATCTACGATAATGTCACACTTCAGCATCGACTCATTACGGAGAGGTTTGGCATCAAAAAAATTGCGCTGGCAACCGGCTGGTCGATGGGGGCCATCCAGGCCTTTCATTGGGCGGCGAGCTACCCAGATATGGTCGAACGATTGGCTCCTTTTGCCGGAACCGCAAAAACATGGCCGCATAACATCGTCTTGATCGAAGGGATTCGAGCAGCATTGCAGGCCGATGTAGCTTGGAATAACGGGCAGTATACAGCATCTCCCGAGGTTGGCTTACGTACCTTGGGGCGCGTTTATGCTAGTTGGGGGTTTTCACAGCCATTTTATCGCGAGGAATGCTATAAAGCTTTGGGCTATGAGACACTTTCCGAATTTATCTCGGGATTTTGGGAGGAGAGCTTTGTTCCGTCAGATGCAAATGATTTGCTGGCGATGATGTGGACGTGGCAGCATGCCGACATTAGCCAAAATGATAGATACAAGGGAGACTTTGAGGCAGCGTTACGAAGCATCCAGGCACAAACGGTTGTGATGCCTGTACGGACTGATTTGTATTTCACGCCAGAAGACAGTGAATATGAGACGAAGCACATCCCAAACGCTAATTTTAAGCCGATTGAATCAATCTGGGGGCACTTGGCTGGGTTTGGACTTAACCCTGTCGATACCGCGTTTATTGATAACACCTTAAAAGAACTGTTGGGGACAAATTGAATATTGTTTCATGACGCTCCTCCTCTTTATCTTATGAATCAGACTGTATCAAATGAGTGCTCAAATTAAAAATGCGTGCAAGCCCTAGATCATTTCACATAAAATGGAATGGAGAAAAAAGGAGGGATTTCCAAATGGCCTCATTAATTTATCATGTTGCCGTATCGTTAGACAATTTCATTGCCGATCAAGGGATCATAGATGGAAATATTGAAAACACTCTCTTTTTATTTGAGGGAGAACATGTACCGGACTTTTTATCTGAAATTCAGGAATATGATGCTGTGCTGATGGGCGCCAAAACGTATGAGTTCGGGTTTAAATTCGGTGCCAAGCCGGGCGAACCAGGCTATAAGGGAATCAAGCATTATATTTTCTCTAACTCCATGCAGTTCGAGTCCAATGCAGAAGTCGAGCTGGTCAAAGGCGATGCCGTCGAATTTATCAAAAATCTTAAACAGCAAGAAAACGGCAAGCTGTGGCTATGTGGGGGCGGTGAATTGGCAGGAGCGTTACTGGCACATCAACTGATTGATCAATTAGTGCTGAAAGTGAATCCGGTGATGGTCGGTGAAGGTATCCCCCTATTTGGAAGTGCGAATCCACGTCTCAAACTCGAGTTAGTAGACATGAAACAGTACGCGAACGGCGTAACGAAACCTACTTACAATATTGTTTATATGTAATCTCGCTTAATAAGAGAAACGCGACCGCTTTATTCGACCCGTTTCTTTACCTTCTGTCATATAGAAAAAAGATGGGGAATCCCCCATCTTTTGATTACGTTACGTCCTGCAGCTCACGAGTTGGAACTTCTGCCGCTTTTTGAATTTCAATTTTCCGTATGCGATGCTTGTCTTTCTTTCGGATCGTAAAGACGAGATCATCGTATTGCCATTGGATACCTTCTTTGAGCGTCGAATTTTGACTGTATAGCCAACCCCCGATGGTATCGAGTTCTTCTTCATTAATATTAGCGTTAAGCAAATCATTAACCTCTGAGAGAAGTACCTTTCCGTCTACAATCACATGGCTGTTCTCTTCTACGATTTCGATTTCGGCTTTTTCCTCCGCGTCGAACTCATCACGGATCTCACCTACAATTTCCTCCAAAATGTCTTCGATCGTAACCATTCCGGAGGTACCGCCATACTCGTCAATCAGGATGGCAATATGCGTTCTTTGTTTCTGCATCTTTTTCAAAAGGTCTTTTACAGGAGTAGCCTCAGAAACCGTCAAAAACGGTCGGATGAGCTTGGAAATATCCAAATTTGGATCATCTGCATAATTCAGAAAGAACTCTTTCGTGTTAATCATCCCGATAATATGATCTTTGTTTTGCGAAATAACCGGGAAACGGGTATATTGCTCTTCTTTCATGACTCGCAGATTTTGCTCAAGGGTATATTCCTTGTGCAAGCAGCTCATATCTGTTCTCGGGACCATAATCTCGCGGGCCAGCATCTCGTCAAAGGCAAAGATATTGCTGACGTATCCATACTCAGACTGATTAATTTTGCCACTCTCATAGCTTTCCGTCAGAATGATTCGCAGCTCTTCTTCTGAGTGACTTTCTTCGTGCTCCTTGGTCGGTTTCATACCGAATGAACGCACAAGCAGAGCAGCAGAGCCATTCAACACCCAGATCGCAGGGTACATCAATTTATAAAACCAAATAATAGGTTTCGCACACAGTAAGCTAACCGCTTCTGCTTTTTGGATCGCCACTGTTTTCGGTGCCAGTTCCCCGACAACCACATGTAGAAACGTAACGAGTGAGTAAGCAATCACAAACGACAGAATTGCAACGACTTGTTCGGGTAAATAAGGCGTAAGAATTGGGCTAATGATACTTTCAATCGTCGGTTTCCCCAATACCCCCAAGCCAATGGCTGTCAACGTAATCCCCAACTGACACGCTGACAAATATCCATCCAGGTTACTAACTACTTTCTGAACAGCAAGAGCATTCTTTCTCCCTTCCATGACCAATTGGTCTACACGGCTTGGGCGAAGCTTTACAATTGCGAATTCAGTTGCCACAAAAAAAGCAGTAGCAACAATCAGAAAAGCAATTAGTAACAAATTCATGGTTAGCAATATCCTATCCCCTCTTCATTAGAAGTCTTACGTTTTCATTGTACGAAACTCAGCTCCTCCACATCAACGTTCGCTTATATCCAATTTCGTCTTAATTGTTTGATTATAGGCAGTTTTGCTATTTCAGGTCACTCACCCTCACAATTGCTGACTACAGGCATAGCATACTCACCCATATCCTTCCCTTCCTCTTGCTCTTTATTCGATTTTCCCAAACTCCAACACGACCGGACAATGATCGCTTCCCAGCACCTGTGAGTCAATTCCCGCCCCGAGCAACGACGGTGCCAGTCTCTCAGACGCGAGAAAATAATCAATACGCCACCCGATATTCCGTTCTCTTACCTTCGGCATGAAAGACCACCACGTATATGCATCTGTCTGATCCGGATAAAAATATCGATAGGTATCCACAAACCCAGCTGCCAGCAAACTCGTCATCTTCTCTCGCTCTTCAGGAGTAAAGCCAGAATTATTGCGATTGGACTTCGCATTTTTCAAATCAATCTCTTGATGGGCGACATTCAGATCCCCACAAACCACTACAGGCTTCTTCGCATCTAGCTGCAATAAGTAGTTCCGAAACCGATCTTCCCATTCCAGCCGATAATCCAATCTCGACAAATCACGCTTCGCATTCGGGGTATATACCGTTACCAGATAGAAATCCTGGAACTCCAGCGTAATGACTCGTCCCTCAGGCTCATGGTCTTCTTCCAAGCCGTAACGTACAGATAGTGGTTCCATTCTTGTAAAAACAGCCGTTCCGGAATACCCCTTTTTCTCTGCGTAGTTCCAATATTGATGATACTCCTCGCCGATCTCCATCTCGATTTGACCTTCTTGTAGCTTCGTTTCCTGCAAGCAAAATATATCGGCATTCGCCTCTTTGAAGTAATCGTAGAATCCTTTGTTTACACATGCGCGAAGTCCATTTACATTCCAAGAAATCAATTTCATCATCGCTAATCTCCTCGTCGCTATTCGTTAGATTCCATGGTACACTATCTTTGTTTTCAATTATAGGAGGTTACGATGATGGACATTGCAATAGGCATCGCATTCATGAGACTTCGTTAAAATCGACAAGACCCCATGTTGGCTCAACCATTTTCAAAAACGGAATGGGATGGGTTTATTTGTGTTTGATTGATTCTAACTATTCATGAATGAGGTGTTTTTGTTATGTCAAAAAACAATGTAGAGCAAATACTTGCAATCGCGAAAAATAACGGAATCCTTATAGACCCAACTAGCGTGAAGGTAAATGAATCCGGCTTAGATTTTCTTGCGATTTTTGCAAGTACGATAGATGGCGTTCCATGGGTATTGCGCCAACCACGACGGGACGATGTCGTGGAGACAGCTCGTTATGAGAAAAAGGTGTTAGATCTCGTTGCCAAACATCTACATGTCGAAGTACCAAATTGGCAGGTTCACACCTCTGAATTCATCGCTTATCCGATCCTGGGTGGCACCCCGATGGCAACGATCAATATGGAAACAAAAAATTATGAGTGGTATTTGAATCCTGAATCTCTGCCGGAACTGTGCATACAAACGTGGGCGGAAGCATTGGTGGAATTACACGGTATTCATCATGATCTTGCTCGCGATGCTGGCGTCCGCGTCAAGCAGCCTAGCGAAGCACGAGCAAGCCTTCGAGAAAAGATGAATGAAGTCAAACATGTCTTTGGCGTTTCTAGGGCGCTATGGGAGCGATGGCAAAAATGGCTTGCGGATGACACATTCTGGCCTGCTCACTCTGCTCTTGTGCATGGTGACCTCCATCCGGGGCATATCCTGGTTGCTGAAAACGGCAAGGTAACGGGGCTCCTGGATTGGACGGAGGCCGAGGTCGCTGACCCTGCCATTGATTTCACGGTCTTTTACATGTTGTTCGGAGACACTGGCTTGGCCGATTTCATCCAACGGTATGAGAAAGCAGGAGGCCGTGTATGGCCGCGTATGCATGAGCATATTGCAGAAATGACATCAGCGTATCCCGCCATTCTTGCCACCTTCGCGTTGAAATCAGGGCTGGAAGAGTTCAAGATCATGGCACGACAAGCTCTAGGTGTCGACGAAAACGGCAAAGAGATCTCTTCATAGATAAACCAACCACCGTCCCCGTTTGGAGGCGGTGGTTTTTCTAAGTAAATAGCTACAATGAGCCATTACTGACTTAGAAATAAGGTGTTACAATAAATCGGCTCATTTGGACAATCCTTTACTAAATAGATGGAGTGAATATGATGAAGCGAGGACTTCTTATTGGCATTGGTGCTGTAGTCGTAGTAGCAGGCGTGCTTTCCATTCCTGTTGAGGCAAGCCCCTCACCCGATACACGAATCATATTGGAGCACACAAACAAGACGTATATTTCACCGCCCTGTTATGAGCAAGCAAACAAAACCAACAATCTAGCCGAGGCCAATATTCAAAAAGCGCAGGAATTGAATTATCAGCCAGAATCCAGCTGCACGGCAAATTCACTTGCCCCCATCAAGCAACCGATTGCTTCTGTACTCGCCGCAAATCTCGGAATCAAACAAGGCCGCTGGGATTGGTAATAGCACTACGTTCTGCTTCACGAATTGTTCAAGTAAAATAGCTCATCTGAGCCATCTCCTTTTATCAACAAAGTTTATATAATCATCAAGAACGTCATCGAGAGGAGTAACCCTGCATGCTATTTAAGAAGTGGAACCGTAACTTCCACCGCTACATCGGACTCATCGTTAGCCTTTTCTTACTGATGTGGGCCATTACTGGTTTTCTCCTGTTAAATGTCCCTTGGTATCAGGAAAAAGCCACAGACTTGAAAACGACAATGATCGAGGTACCTGCCCAACCAGAAAAGCTAACCATCTCCTATGTGGGTGAGAAGTTAGTAGAAACTGGGGAATATTCTTGGGATGAGATCAGATCGATCGCAAAATCAGGTGACTCTTTCAAAGTGTACGTCAGCAGAGATCCAATTCTACGGCTGACTGTTTCTTCCGAAGGGCACATCTCAGCCTTGAAACAAGATCCCATTTTAGATTTCTTCTACGGACTGCATGTGGGCGAATGGGAAGACCTCAATTATGTGACTGTGTTAGAGATTGTCTCCATCTTAACGGCTTTTCTTGTCGTATCCGGGCTTATTTATTTCCTGCCCAAACGCTGGTTTAAGAAACGTGAAAAGAAAATATAAAGGCTTCGTCCATAAAAAAAGAGCGTTAGCTATAGCAGCTAATGCTCTTTTTTTGATTAATAGTACGGAGAAATCATGATATAAACAATGACGCCCGTCGCACTGACATACAGCCACATCGGCATCGTCCAGCGAGCGATTTTTTTATGTTTTTCCACTTTCATGTTGAGTCCACGTGCAGTCGTAATCAACGCAAATGGAACGATAATCGCCGACAATAAAATATGTGTAATCAAGATGAAGTAATAGATCGGTCGCACAATTCCCTCTCCCCCGAAGGAAGTACTAGGTGCCATTCCGTGGTAGACCACATACGAAACCAGGAAGAGAGCTGTTGTGGAGAAGGCTGCAAAAATATATCCTCGATGCATCTTAATGTTTTTGTACTTCACGATGGAAACAAGCGCGGCAATCAAAAATACAAAGGTGAAGCTGTTCATGACCGCATTAAAAAACGGCAGAAACGTCAGGTCGAGATGGCTGAAATCATTGTTTTTCGGCATGAAGTACAAGATGGCGATAAGCGTGTTAATCGCTATGGTGAGAGTAACGATAATCGGTGTATAGTTGCGTTGTTTCATTCTTATGCTCCTTTTTTCTCAGATCATGAATGAGTATCCCGCTTTAGTCTACCCATTGACGAGCCCGGACATTGGCAGCTGAAGACGGTTAACCAGTCCAGTCATCCTAATGATAAACGAAGTAGGTATGCCGTACAAAGGCGATTTGATGAACAAAAAAAGGACCAACAAATGTTGGTCCCTTTCGTTATTACTTGTTTGATTGCTCGTCCAGTGGAACTGCCTTGCTAATTCCTAGTGCAAAGAAGCTGATGACCACAATCGCCAAGAAGACAATCCCGGCAATCAAGGAGACGCGTGTATCATCATTGATCCACATACCGATGAGTACCATGATGAGAAAAGCAATGGTCAAATAGTTGCTCACTGGCGCAAAAGGCATTTTGAATGGATGGTTGTCCATTTCAGCACCCTTTGCTTTTCGGAATCTGATTTGACTGATCAAGATGACAAACCACGGAACCATACCAGGTAACACACTCGCACTGTACACATACACGAATAGATTTTCTGGGGCGATATAGCTTAAGATAACGCCAACACCCAGACCGATCAGCACACCAATCGTACCTAACAACGGCACACCATTCGAAGACAGCTTCGTAAAAACTTTCGGGGCTTGGCCATTTACACCTAAGGTATACAGCATACGCCCTGCACTATAAATCCCGCTATTACATCCAGACATGGCAGCAGTGATCACGACAAAGTTAATGAGACCTGCCGCTGCGGTAATACCAATTTTCGCAAAAGTAGCAACGAACGGACTGCCGATTGCCTGCAATTGATCCCAAGGGTAAACGGTTACAATAACAAAAATCGCACCAATATAGAAAATCAAAATGCGCCAGATGATACTTTGGATCGCACTTCTTAATGTTTTTTTCGGGTCTTTTGCTTCCCCTGCTGTAATCCCGATGAGCTCGACACCTTGATACGCCCCGATCACCAAGGAAAGAGCAAAGAAAAAGCCTGTCCAACCGCCTGTAAAGAATCCGCCGTTCTCCCACAGATTCGATAATCCGATTGCGTTTCCACCATTCCCAATGCCAAAGAAAATTAATCCAAACCCTGCAATAATCATCAAAACGATCGTTACAATCTTGATCATGGCAAACCAAAACTCAAATTCACCAAATGATTTTACCGAAACCAAGTTTGCTGCACCGAGAATCACCATTGCAATAATGCCTGGAATCCAAGGCGGTAAATCCGGGAACCAATACTGCATATACGTCCCGACGGCAATAATCTCTGCCATCCCGACAATGACCCACTGGAACCAGTTACTCCAAGCCGTCATATAACCTGCTAACGGATGGATATACTTATGGCCAAAGGTCGCGAATGAACCAGTACTTGGTTCCATATACAACATTTCACCCATTGCACGCATGATGAAAAAAATAAAAATTCCTACAATTGCATAAGCAAGCATGACGGATGGTCCTGTCCATTTGATCGTGCTGGCCGACCCCATAAATAGCCCTACACCAATCGTACCGCCCAAAGCAATCATCTGAATATGACGGGCTTCCAGGCCTCTCTTCAGTTCCTTGTTTCCCACGTAAGCTTCCTCTTCCTCTCTGCTGTTGGCGGTATTTTAGGAAAGCGATCATAGAAAGCATTCCTAATCGTTAGTAAGATTATTCCTTTCCCTACGTTGTGCTTCACTTCCGAATTGTTTGTTTATTTGTAAAATATATTTCCCTAACGTTAATTATTATATTCACTCTATAAACAATTTGTAAATCAATATATTCAAGAAAAATATAACCAAATATATATTACTGAAAAAACATTTTCTTCTCTCCAGGTAACATGATAGAAAAGCACAACAATCGCCGAGACCTTCCTCGATCGGTTGTTGTGCTATTTGCCTCATCGATTATTTAGGATTAAGCGCTCTTGCCATCGCATCCACATAGCTTTGGCTGGCGCGTTGGCTCACTTCCGCTTCGGGGACAAACACTTCAAAGCAGTGGTAGCATCCGGGATACAGATGAAATTCAACGTCTACGCCCGCTTGTGCAAGACGCGTCACATATTCGATCGTCTCATCTCGGAACAGATCGAGCTGTCCTACGCACGTATAAGTCGGCGGCAGCCCCTCCAAGTTTTCTGCTCTCGATGGCACCGCATATGCGGATACCTGACTGTCGTCGGCACCTTCGTCTAGGTACATGCTCCACGCAGCCAAATTGTTTGTCCGGTTCCAGGTTGCATTTTCAGCCTCAATTTCATAGCTCGACGCTGTACGATTACGGTTGTCGATCATCGGATACAACGGCATTTGGAAGATAAGCGCCGGTCCGCCTTTGTCGCGGGCCATTAAAGCAAGTGCTGCGGTCAGCCCCCCTCCCCCGCTTGCACCAGCAATCGCAACCCGATCCAAATCGATGCCGAGTGACTCAGCTTCGTCTGTCATCCATGTTAAACCGGCGTAACAGTCATGGATGGCAGCTGGATAAGGGTGCTCGGGAGCCAGACGATAATCGACCGATACGACGACACAATTAGCCGCTTGTACAAAGCGTTCGCATAGAGCGTCATCCATATCGGGATGCCCCATCACATAGCCTCCTCCGTGAATCCACAGCATGGCCGGAAGCATACTACCTGTCCGCTGGACGGGCTCGTATATTTTAGCTAGCATCTCTCCTGCTGCGCCCGGAATCATTCGACTTGTGGTACGTACGTCCTCTGACTTCACAATAGGCGGATTTTTCAGCATGGCCCTGCTCGATTCCAAATTTTCTTCGAGTTGAAAACCAGGGAATTGTGCTAATGTTTGGTTTAATTCCGGCAGTACTCGACGATGAAAATCCACGTGAATCCCTCCATTAAGCAAATGTTGATTCTTGCTGCGTCTCTGCTTCCCACTTGGTTATTTCCTCTCGCACCCGAGGCGCTACCTCTGTTCCTAGCAGCTCAATGGCTCTCATTACCTGATCATGCGGCATCGTGGATATCGGCACATACATCATAAAGCGCGTCATGCCTACATGTTTGCGAAGGTGGATGATCTTTTGAGCAACCGTCTCCGGATCACCCACATACAATGCCCCCTCCAAGCTACGTGCGGCATCGAAGCTAGCACGGTTATAATGCGCCCAGCCCCGCTCCCTTCCGATTTTATTCATTCCTGCTTGGGTAGAAGGAAAGAATGTATCTGCCGCCAGTTCCGTATCTTCTGCAACAAATCCTAGTGAATGTGACCCAACTGTTAATCGCGATACGTCATGACCAGCGTGCATGGCCACCTTCTTGTAAAGCTGCACAAGTGGTGCAAACTGCCGCGGACTTCCACCAATGATCGCTAGCATCAGTGGCAATCCCAGCAGACCTGCACGAACAACAGATTCCTGATTACCTCCGCTGCCAATCCAAATGGGTAAAGGATTCTGAACGGGCCGTGGATACACACCCAAATTCTGAATAGCTGGCCGATGACCGCCCCTCCAGGTTACTTTTTCGGACGCCTGTATTTTCAGGAGCAGTTCCAAATGTTCATCAAACAGCTCATCATAGTCATTCAAGTCATAGCCGAACAGAGGAAAAGACTCGATAAAGGAACCCCGTCCCGCCATAATCTCTGCCCGTCCATTCGAAATGCCATCGAGTGTAGCAAAATCTTGAAAAACACGCACTGGATCAGCCGAAGAAAGCACTGTCACTGCACTGGTCAGCCGAATCCTTTTTGTCAGTGGCGCAGCTGCAGACAGCACCATTGCTGGAGAAGCAGCAGCATAATCCTTGCGATGATGTTCACCAATGCCAAATACATCAAGCCCAACCTGATCAGCGAGGACGATTTCCTCGACAACTTCACGCAATCGCTGTGCGTGGCTCATCACTTCACCTGTCTGAACATCCGGTGTCGTTTCCACAAACGAAGTAATACCAATCTCCACAGACCATCTCTCCTTTTGCAAAATTTATATCAGTCAACAGCTCATGAAACTCGTCTGGTCACTGCCCAATACAACAGAGCCAATGCACTGACAGAAGCTCCGAGCAAGCATACTCCCTCCCAACCAAAATGCGCATATGTATAGGTCGAGGCAATGGAACCAGCAGAAGAGCCGATCGAATAGAAAACCATATACCCCGCCGTGAGCCGACTCCGCGCCTCTGCACCCAGGGTGAAGATCATACTTTGATTCGTAACATGCACGGCCTGTACTGCCAAATCAAGCAAAACTATACCTATCGCCAAGGCAAATAAGGACTGTTCTGTATAGCTGATTAGCAACCAGGATAGTAACAATAGGCTCAAAGCAAAGCCCGTCGTTCTCTGTCCATAGCCTCGATCTGCAAGCTTCCCTGCCCTTGCTGCAGCTAACGCTCCGGCAACTCCTGCGAGACCAAACGCCCCGATCGCCGTATGCGACAAAGATAATGGCGGCGCACTAAGAGGCAGTACTAATGGCGTCCACAAAATACTAAAGGCAGCAAAAATCAGCATAGCCAGAACAGAGCGAATACGTAATAGCCGTTCTTGTGCGAACAACAACAGCACCGATCCAAGCAACTGGAGATAGGATAGCGACTTTACCTCCCGCTCCCTATTTGGCAATACCCGAAATAATACGCAAACCATTACCAATAGGAATGCAGCAGAGACCAGATATACGGAACGCCACCCTGCAAGATCTGTTAATAACCCCGCAACGGTTCGCGCTAGAAGTATGCCAATGACGATTCCACTTGTAACGACTCCAACCACTCGCCCTCGTTCAGCAGGGACAGCCATTGTCGCAGCAAATGCAACGATCGTCTGCGTCACAACGGCTAGCAAGCCTACCGCAGCTATACCTGCGAATAGTACCGTGCTGGTGGAAGCTGTCCCTACGATTACCAGCGCTACCACAGATAAAAACATCTGACCGATAATCAGGCGGCGCTGGTTCAATAAATCGCCCAGTGGCACAAGCAATAACAGTCCTACTGCATAAAAGATTTGAGTAAGGGTAATGAGAATCCCAATGATGGAATAGTCAATTCCGAACTCAATCGACAAATGATCAAGTAGTGGTTGCGCGAAGTAGATATTCGCAACTGACATCCCGCAAGCAACCGCAAACAATAGTGTTACATAGCGAGGCATGGGAGAGCCTTGCACTGAATCCGCCTTCCTATCGGCTTTGGCCGTTACTTTTTCAATAATCTCCTCCATCTGACTTCACCTAACCTCCTTTCATTTTTCGTTTAGAACAAAATAACATACCGATCAGTACGTTATTATGCCCAGTAAATATATCCCACTATTTCTTTTTTTGTCAACAGCATTCTTTTTCACACTAGGATAGGCCGTCGCAAAATTGACAAAACAGATGAAAAACAATAAAATATAAAATACCATTCAGTACAAAATATCTATTGACCGTTACATAGATTCGAATACTTGAGTAATGAGAGGAACACTTTATGGCAAGAACACGCGAATTTGACGAAGAAAAAGTACTAGATGCAGCTATGCAGCTCTTTTGGGAGAAGGGGTATGAAGCTACCTCATTAAGTGATCTAACTTCCCGAATGGGTATCCAGCGCCCCAGTATTTACTCAACCTTTGGGGACAAAAAAGAATTGTTCGAAGCCGCACTACGCAGATACACGATGTCTCGTGCTTCCGAGATACGAACGAAGCTTCAAAACCAGCCATCCGTAAAAGAAGCATTTCGCCATTTTTTTAAAGAGGTGGCCGATGAGGAATATACGGAAGGTCTCAGCCGAGGATGCTTTTGCATTAATACCATGGTCGAACTTGCCCCTCATGATGAGAAATTTGAGATTTTGACAAGGGAACACCAAATGTACCTCTCTGTCATCTTTCAAGAAACGATCGAGCGAGGTATCCGCTCAGGTGAACTCGATTCGAGTATAGACGCGAAAGCTACCGCACAAGCGCTTATCGTATCGTTAATTGGACTGACCGTAATCATGAAATCTCGTCCAAATCGATCATTTGTTGATAATTCAATAGAAGTTACACTTACATTACTTAGGTAACTATACGGATCAACTTGGACAAAAAAAGACCAACATATGTTGGTCTTTTTTCTCTTTATCACTACAACTACTGTTAGCGCTCCAATTTAAAACGCTGCACCAATGACTGCAACTCTTCAGCGATGTTGGCAAGATGCCCTGCCGAAGCCGCCACTTCCTCCATCGAAGCATTCTGTTCTTCACTGGCTGCGGCGACTTGATCGACCTCCTGTGCAGTGGCTTGGCTCATGGCGCTCGATTCACCAAAGGCAACAAGCATCGATGTATTTGACTGCATCAACCCTTCGCTGACGCGGGCTACTTGCGCGAGGTGCGCATCAATGCGGTTAATGGCCTCATTCATCTCCGTAAAACGCTGCTCAACCGATTGTGTCAAATCACTTCCCGCTGTAGCAGAATCCACGCCTTCCTCCGTGCGTCTTACCATGTGAAGGACGCGATTCTGAACCTCGCCGATCAGACTGTCGATCTTTTCAGCAGCAGAACCTGTCTGATCAGCCAGCTTGCGTACCTCATCAGCGACGACAGCGAACCCGCGGCCTTCTTGCCCGGCACGTGCCGCCTCAATAGCTGCATTCAACGCTAGCAAATTCGTCTGAGAGGCGATATCTTGGATGAAATTCGTCACCCCGCTAATTTCTCCAGCAACCCGTTTTAACTCCTCCATCTCATCTTTTGAACGAGTGGAATGCTCCACGATCATATTCACCTGTTGTCTCGCCGCTCCGAGGGACTCCTCTCCGGTATTGGCCAGACTGGTGATGACCTGCGACATTTCCGTGCTCTCACGCAGAATGCGGATGGCATCATCCAGCTCCTGTTGCGCTTGAGTCGCCGATTGCTTCACGGTATCTATACTCCGATTCATATCTGAAGACATGGACGCTATTTCTTGCATGGAAGCAGCCACTTGTTCAATCGTTTGCACGTTCTCCTCCGAATTCGCAGACAAATGCTGGGAGGAAGCAGAGATTTGCTCGGAATGATCGGTAATTTGACGCAGGACATCGGACAACGATTGCGACATCGTATTGAAGTTGGTTTGCAGCTGCCCAATCTCATCCGTTCTTCCACTCTCGATAGACCGGACTGTCAAATCCCCCTGCGCGATCGAGTCGGTCAGTTGCTTCAATTGCAGGATTGGTCGCACCGTGCGTTTCATGAATATCCAAACGAACAGGACAATGAGGGCAAGCAACAGTACGATGAACAAGAACGAAGTCCGCAACAGTGGCCCCGTTTTTTGATTGATTTCACTCCAATCAATAACGGAAACGACGTTCAATCCGAGCGAATTTTGCTTGGTGAAATGGTAATATTCACGAAGCTCGTCATCTTCCATTTCGAAAGAACCCTGCTCTTGATCACGCATTACTTGGAATCGCTCGTCTTCAAGCGGCTTGCCTTGTGGGAAACGAGGATGCGACAGTGTCACGTTGTTCTGATCGAACAAGCTGACATATCCCTTTTCCCCGATCTTGTACGTCTTTACCAGCTCGTTCAAGTGATCGATAGAAACGTCGATTCCCGCTACTCCTGTACCATCCGAGAGCGTCTTGGCAAACGTAATCACGTAGCTTCCGCTAATCGCGTCGATATAAGGTGGCGTCACAATGACCTGCCCTTTATGCTGCATTGCTTGCTTGTACCATTCCCGGGTAGTCGGATCAATTTCCTTTTTCGCCGAGTTGTAGTATCGATTGTCGTAGTACATGAACGCAGCCAAAACATTGTCGATGTCTTTCTCTATGTTGCGGATGCGATCATAGATATACGTATCCGCATTTTGCCCCGGCGGAACTTGAACATCCGCAAAACTATCGATCGTAACAGAATAATCCTGGTACGAATTATTGAGTACTTGTGTAATCATCGTAGTAACCGATTCGACTTGGGACAACAATTCGCGCTCTAACTGGTTGCGCGCCAGTTGTGTTAAGGTCAGGCTCAGAACGACAGAGGGAACAACAATAAGCAAGACGAGAAAAAACAGGATCTGCTTAGATAGCGATGCTTTATAACTGGTAATCATTTTCTTAATCATCTGTGATGACTCCTCTCTAGTGAAGTAGAATAACGAGTTGCAGCCCAAACAACGCCTCACCGGTCGTCAGAAGGCGCGTTCCTATCAGGCTAGATTCATACCTATGCCCACCTTTTCCACTTGGGCATTTCTGCAAAGTATATTTTCCCTGTTAGTATCTATTTGAAACTTCACGGCATTAAATAAGTACCATCGATTGGTTGTTTTCAGAGGAAAAATACCGGGAAATCTAGGCAAACGGCTATTCATGTGGCTGTTAAACAGTTGTTTGAAACTATCTAGTTGTTCACGATACCGTTTCATCCGCACTCGTCACAGCTGCATTTTTCATCATATAATGAATTATTGATATTACAGCAACTCCCTACCTACCAAACATACGGAGCTGGTTAACTATATGAATATCCTTGTAACCGGAGCAACAGGTTTTCTCGGAAAAAAACTATCCCAAGATCTATTAAACGAAGGCCATACCCTTTACTTACTCGCTCGAAATGAAAAAAAGGCAAGCGATTTGTTGCATAGCTTTGCCGAAAAACACCGGGCACGGGTACATATTTTACTAGGTGACGTTTCGAAAAAAGGCTTGGGCGTCTCTGAAAATGATCTAGGACAGCTCAACCAAAAAATAGATACGATGTACCATATTGCCGCATACCTGTCCTTCGATCCCGCTCAGAAACCACAGACATACGAGGTAAATGTAGAGGGAACAAAAAATATGTTGCAATTCGCAGAAGCCATTGGCTCTCCCCGCTTTATCTATGTGAGTACGGCTTATACCATCGGCACCGAAACAGATGGACAAGAAGCGCTGTACAGCCCGGAACGCTCCTTCGTGAACAACTACGAAGAGACAAAATGCTTGGCGGAGCATCTGGTTTTCTCCTACAGCGACAAAATGGAGACCATTATTGTCAGACCGTCGATCATTATCGGTGATTCAAAAACAGGCGAAGCCGATACCAATTTTGGCTTGTATGGATTATTAAAAGGTCTTCGCGTACTGAAAAGAAGAGCGTCCCGAGCAGAAGGCTGGGAAAATCAAAAGTACCGGATTTTGGTGGATGTCGACGTGAACTCGAACCTCGTTCCGGTTGATTATGTCTCTTCTGTCTTGCTCGCTGCACTTACGCATGGCGAGCATAAGGAAATCTATCACGCTACCAATCCTGTTCCACCTACCCAACAGCTTGTAGTGGATTGCATCAAAGAAGTCTTGGATTTCCCGAATCTAGTACCTGTTCCATTTGAAACAGAAGAGCTGTTATCTGAAGAAGAGAAAACCTTTAATGCATCGATGAGCTTGTTCCATTCATATTGGAAGCGGAGTATCTCTTTCCCGAATGACAACACCAAGAAACTGCTGCAAAAAGTGGGTCAAAGCGAATTGCAGATGGATAAAGAGATGTTGATTGCGATTATGAGTGGATTTCAGAAGCAGGCTGTGCTTGCGTAGGTAGTTGCAATATAATAAACCCTGTAACAGCAAGGAATGTGCCGTTACAGGGTTTGTTTGTGCGATGATTTTTCCTTTTTAGAACGTTAAGTCCGGGCCGTTACCGCTCTCACGCTCAAAATATGGAAAGTAAGGATGGTCATTATGGAATTAAATGAAAAGCACATGAGACAAAATTTTATTAATTGGTTACGTCAACGTCTCAAAGCTAATGGGGAACCCTACTCAGAGAATACAATCGGTACTTATGCCTCTTCTTTATCCACAGCCCCCAGTAAACTAACGGGAATAGAGCTCGAAACAACCAATTT
This sequence comes from Brevibacillus sp. BC25, assembly GCF_000282075.1. NCBI lineage: Bacteria > Bacillati > Bacillota > Bacilli > Caryophanales > Paenibacillaceae > Brevibacillus > Brevibacillus sp. BC25. Next base: position 16,836 of record NZ_AKIX01000056.1, on the reverse strand, counting down.
ATATGAGATAACTCAATCAGAAAAATTCAAGCAATTACGGGTAGTAATAGAAAGCGCGGAGAATTATGAAGAGGTCAACAAAAATGCTGGTAACAAGGCATTTCATTACGCTATGCAAAATTATGAAGAGTTTTTAACAGAACTGGAGCAAGGAACTACATCTATAGCTAACGACAGCACTCTGCGAGCCTCTACTTCTACAGCATCTCGTACTGATATAGATAAAAACATGATATTATACGGCCCTCCAGGAACCGGAAAAACCTATCATGCTGTCACTTATGCTGTGGCTATGATTGAAAACTTACCGCTCCAAAAAGTAAAAGAAGAAATCAACACATTGGGTTATGATAAAATCCTCACAAAATATCGCAAATATCAAGAGAACGGACAAATTCAATTTACTACTTTTCATCAATCCTATGGTTATGAGGAGTTTATCGAAGGGATTAAGCCGAAACTAGATATAGAGAATAGCGATGAGGGGAATCCCTCCATTTCTTACGAGATTAAGTCCGGTATTTTCAAGCAATTCTGTGAAAGAGCACTTGCCCCAATCGTTCAAGATAGCAACGAGTATGGCATTCGAAAAGAACCGACGATATGGAAAGTATCTTTGGGTCGCGGGAAAGGAAATCCTATCAAAAAAGATTGTTTCGACCAGAACAGAATAAGAATTGGATGGGACGAGTACGGCGAAACTCTTTCAGAGGATACTGATTACAGCCAGGATGGAGGCAAGAACATTATTTCTCGCTTCATCGATGAGATGATCGTCGGCGATATTGTCTTAGTTCTCCACAATGAGAGAACAATTGATGCTATTGGCGTTGTGACAGGTGAATATGAATGGTTACATGATGTAACAGAGTATAAAAGAAGTCGTACCGTAAAATGGTTAGCCAAAAATATTCACAAAGACATCTACGAATTGAACGGAAATACAGTGATGACACTAGGTTCCGTATATCGCCTTACACGTATCACACTTGCAGATGTAATGCACATCCTGACAGAACTTGATCTTACACCTGATGCTTCGATCCAAGAGAATAATAACCGGTATGTTTTTATCATCGATGAAATTAATCGCGGCAACATATCCAAGATCTTTGGTGAATTAATCACTTTAATCGAGCCAACCAAACGACTTGGCCAATCAGAAGAAATAAAAGTACAACTCCCTTATTCACCAGAAAAGTTTGGAGTACCTAACAATGTATTTATTCTTGGGACCATGAATACTACGGATAGATCCATCTCCAGACTCGATACGGCACTTCGTCGCCGCTTCCAATTTGCTGAAATGTTACCTGAACCCGAAATCCTGAGGTCCATAGACACCCCTGGTATTGATCTATGTGCCATGTTAACCAAAATAAATCGACGTATTGAGGCGTTATTCGATCGTGAGCACACCATCGGTCATGCCTATTTCATTCCGTTAGCAAAAGATCCTTCAATAGAACGCCTTGCCCATATCTTCAAGAATGCCATTATTCCGTTGTTACAAGAATACTTCTATGAAGATTACGAGCTCATTCGATTGGTTCTCGGTGACAACTACAAGAATCCAGATGAACAATTCATCCAGACTAAGAAGCTCAATGTCTCAGAGCTTTTTGGTGCGACAGACCATATCGAGCTTGATGATAAAACTTCGTACGAAATTAACGAGCATGCCTTTTTCCATGCACCATCCTATCGCAAAATTTACGAGCAATAGGAGATGCACATGAACAAAGTTTATACTGTGAAAGAGTTTGACGTATTTACACGAGATGTGAATGTTGAGGATAGTCGCTATCATGCCTTACCTAAAGCTACATTTAACCAATTAGAACAATTTATTTTAACCAATAAGCCCGATATCTCTACTGATGCAGATATCATGGATTTCATGTCTATTTCTAGCAAACGCGGTATAGGTAAAATTATTCGTATTAAAAACTATGTCGGCATAATTACCTTGAGTGATGGAACTGTGATTGAAATTCTACCTAAACTATACTCAAAAGATCGGAACGACTCAAAAGATGAAACCAAGCGCATCTTCCTAGACATGCTTAAGTTTTCATTGAACTTGCCTTACAAAACATTCAAAATCTCCGATGTTCATATAGAGAAAAATAACATTTTGGAAATTTTCATTCGAATGTTTATCGATCAAATCTATGTATTAGTCAAACGCGGATTGAAGTCTGCCTATATCGAACATCAGGACAATGAATTTTTTTTAAAAGGAAAGCTCAATTTTTCGCAACACATCAAATATAACTTTGCACATCAAGAACGCTTTTATATTGAATACGATATCTTTAATGTTAATCGTCCAGAGAATAAGCTAATAAAATCAACATTACAATTTTTACGAAGAGTAAGTAGTAATCGTAAAAATAAGAAGGATATCAGCATTTTATTAACTTCATTTGATGAAATTGATCTTGCAATAAATGTTGAGCAGGAGTTTTCAAAAGTAACCCTTGATCGGAATATAAAAGAATACAAAACGATTTTATCATGGTGCAGCATCTTTCTTAGAAAAACTAGCTTCACAACATTTAGTGGACAAGGAGTTGCATACGCTCTTCTATTCCCAATGGAAAAAATCTTTGAATCCTATATCGCGGGTCAATTAAGAAAAGCGTTAGATTTGGATTTGTATTCGATGAAAACTCAGGATCGCTCATTCCACTTGTATGAAAGTCCAAACCGATTCTTACTCAAGCCTGATATTGTCGTATACAAAGATGATCGACCCGTCGTTGTAGACACCAAGTGGAAGATACTCAAAAATCAACCATTTCAAAACTATGGCATCTCACAAGCCGATATGTATCAGTCCTATGCCTATCATAAAAAATATGACGCAAATACCGTGATACTGTTGTACCCATGGACACCATCATTTGCTGACCTGCAGGAGCAGATTGTGTACGCTAGTCACGATCAGGTGACCGTTCGCATCGCGTTTGTGGATCTTACAGATATAAAGCAGTCGATTCATGAACTCTATCATCTAATTGATAAATACATGTAAATGAAGAAAAGTATGAAGCATCCCCGTACCATTGAGGATGCTTCGTTTTTTTTCGTACGAATATTAATTAACACAGTCTCTGTATCTCCCTACTGCTCCAATTGATCTTTCCATGTGTAAGCGTAAAATAGTCCCTCCTAACCATCAGATGGATACTATTTACGTTTACTTGGCGAAGCCCCCCCGCTTTGTGCCAATAGCAGTCAATCCTTTTTAAAGCCTAACCACGGTAACCGAGTTAATCAGTGTGTGCGACGGCGCGGATTTCAATCAGCTGGTGAGGAAACGCAAGGCCAGACACGCCAATGAGGGTACCGGCCGGACGATGGTCGCCCACATAATCTTTGTACAGACCGACGCACTGCTCGAAATGCTCTTGCGGATTAGTCAGAAAAATCTCCATCTCAGCGATGTTCGATCTCGTGACACCAAATCCCGCCAGCACCCGATCGAGGTTCTCCAACGTCTGCCGGGTTTGTGCCTCGAAATCGCCCTCGCCAACGAATTCGCCCTGCATATCGTGAGAAAATTGCCCCGAAATGTAGATGGTACCATGGACGCTATAACCTTGTGTGAGGCCGAAACCTTCTTCCCAAGCGACACCGTGATTGTAGATTTTGACATGAGTCATTTTGTTCTCTCCTTTACTGAAAGTAAGGCTAGAATAAAATGAGTTCACATAAAAAAATAGTACGCACTTTATTGATAGCTACTACCAGAAAGGATAGTGAAAAACCAAAACTACTAAACGAAATCCAGTTTTTACCGGTGGAATTAAAGGAGTTCAATAAGACAAAAACAAATCCCTACATACAATTTTTTTCCAATGAATGATGTTTTGTTCATGCTTAAAATAGGTATGGTTTCTGCTTTGGGTCTACTAGTAGTTACCATGTCTCTATCCATTCCTACCCATGCTGCTGAACTCACAACCTTCTCAGGAAACGTTACTTCAAAATAAATCAACCGACTCTCGTAAAGTCTCAGGAATCACTAGTGTTAATTTTGGAGCTACAAGAACGATTTCAAAATCGACTCCGATTCCTCCAGATTGGGTCATTACAACCGCTACATCAGACTTTTATATCCTTACTTATAAAGGATAGTCGTACTCAGTTCAAACTTGCATAATGACAATGACACCCACCCGTGAGAGCGGGTGGGTTTTTTCAAAGATTCCGTCATTACTGGTTCAGTGAATCAAGCGAAGTGCGAACATTATTGGCAAACGAATAGTTATTTCTAGCATCCCAGTTGATAGACCAGGTCATAATTCCTTGGAACTGCGGATATCCAGCTGGATTTTGGAGTTTGTAAGTTCCTCCAAAAGACGTGCCCTTTACCAAGTATTGAAGGGCTTTCTGGATATCGGCAGGAGACGTATAGCCTCCCCCGGCAGCACTTGGAGCAGAAGGCAGCCCGATAGCGACTTGGTTCTCCCTCAAGGCTGGAAACATGTTGTTAGGATTACGACCGATAGGGAATCCTTTCAGTAGCATTTCTGCCATCGCTACTTGGAAATCAGCCGTTCCTTGTTGATACGTACGACCATCTAATGCTTCTAGCGCTCCAGAATTATAGTGTTGGACGTGGATATAATTCATTCGATCGCGAAGGGCATGAATCACAGGCAGATAAGCGCCCCACGGCCCACCATAGGAAGCGTAACCTCCTTGGACATAAGCCGTCTCTGGCGCCATTGTCAAAATGAAAGATGGGCCAAATGTATTCGTGATCGTCTGAGTCGCTGAAATTAAGTTTATAATTTTAGGCGTTGTTGGATTTCTAAAATCAGTGTCCCCCGCATTTAGCGACAGGGAGCTTCCTTCCAAATCAATATCCATACCATCAAAACCATACGTTTGAATGATCGAGGTCATCGAGCTAATAAAATTTTGTTTGGCAGCTTCCGTCGTCAGCTCGACTGTACCATTCGCTCCGCCAATCGAGATGAGGACCTTCTTCCCCTTTGATTTCAAAAAGGCGATATCCGACTTAAATTCCTCAATGGATGCATTGAACGGCACGAATCCCATTGTCGCATGATCGCCACCGACTGGTTCCGCGAACGCAACATTGATTACATCGTATTTATCTGAGACATCTCTTAACTTGAGGACCGTAGATCCATTGTCAAAATTATGCCAGTAGCCGATCAAAACTCGTTTGGATACCGGTTCATTTGGGGATTTAGCTAAAGTTGTTACCGTTATCGAGGCGCTGGGTGGGGATACATTGCCTGCGGCATCTTTTGCCTGTATCTTGAATGAATAAGTCGTATTTGCTAGAAGCCCAGTCACGGTATAGGATGTTGTATTCGATGTACCAGCGAGTGTATCTCCGTTGTAGACGAGATACTCCTGAACAGCTATGTTATCCGTAGAAGCTGACCAAGATAAGCTGACCGAACTACTTGATTTCCCTACTTCACTAAGATTTGCGGGGGACGTAGGTGGAATGGTATCGGGAGCAGAGGGACCTTGCAGTTGCCACAGTGTCGGTACGTTGGGCGGTTCCCATCCTACAAGCGATGTATGAGCAAATGTACATTTGTAATCTTGCCCTTGATACGTAACCATGTCTCCTAAGTTGTATACGGTGTTGGGAGCCCACGGTGTCATGGCTTGAGAAGACTGCGGGAATATAGAAAAGATTAAGATAAGCGATAGTACTACCAAAACTCCTGTTTTTCTTATCAAATACATCAAACAAATCCTCCTTCATTTTTACTCGAAATAAAAAAAGAGTGTCCTTTACATCTTTGCTTAACCCCCCTCATACAGATGAGCTAATATAAAGATATCCTTATATTTGGAAAAAATGTATTTTTTTGATTAATATACACATAAAAAAACCTCCATTCCCATTAGAAGAGCTACGTTTCAAAGCGGAAGCAACTATGCATATTACAGTAACAAGCATCTTTCCCTGGCAAAGAAATTTATCGCTCCGTTTCCTATGGTAAAATAACCCAGAATAACATCGTTGACAACGTTTTCACAGAATAATAGAATACACTTACGACAAGTTAACTATGATGGAGATTCGGAGACTCATACTTTTTGGCACTTTCATTTTTGAAAGCGCCATTAAGGTATGGGTTTTTTTACGTGTATCGCCATCCTTGTTAGAAATTACTTAGGGGGAGGAATAAGATGCTCAAACTGTTTAAGCCTGCACCGCCTATTGACAGATTGCCTGACGAACAAATTGATTCTGAGTATAAAAAGCTCAGGCTTCAGGTGTTTCTCGGAATCTTCATCGGTTATGCAGCGTACTATCTCATCCGCAAAAACTTCTCGCTCGCCATGCCTTATTTGATTGAAGAAGGATATACAAAAACAGAGCTCGGTTTTGCGTTATCCGCCATTTCGATTTCCTACGGGATCAGCAAGTTTGTAATGGCCATTTTTTCAGACCGTAGCAACCCGCGAATGTTCTTACCTGCTGGTTTGATTCTTTCTGCACTTATTAGTTTGCTGATGGGCGTTGTTCCTTACTTCACCTCATCCGTCTCGATCATGTTTGTAATGCTGTTCCTGAACGGTTGGTTCCAGGGAATGGGCTGGCCTCCATCCGGGCGTGTCCTCGTACACTGGTTTAGTGTAAGTGAAAGAGGAAACAAAACAGCCATTTGGAATGTAGCCCATAACGTTGGCGGAGGCTTGATGGCCCCACTCGCTGTTGCAGGTGCAGCGATGTTCGCCGGGCTTTCGGGTAATACCGCTTCCGGATATGAAGGCGTGTTTATCCTGCCTGCTCTGGTTGCCATTGTCTTTGCAATCATTACGTATTTCTTAATTCGCGATACTCCGCAGTCAGTCGGTCTGCCGCCTATTGAAGAATATCGCAATGACTATCCAAACAAGGCGAAGAAAACGTTTGAAACAGAATTCTCCACAAAAGAAATCCTTTTCAAATATGTGTTGAACAACAAATGGGTTTGGGCAATCGCGATTGCCAACATCTTCGTCTACTTCGTCCGTTACGGCGTTCTGGACTGGGCGCCGACCTATTTGAGCGAGGAAAAAGGCTTTGATATGAGCAAGTCGAGCGTTGCCTACTTCTTGTACGAATGGGCAGGTATCCCGGGAACGCTCCTGTGCGGCTGGCTGTCCGATAAATTGTTCAAGGGCCGCCGTGGACCCGCAGGATTTGTCTTTATGCTAGGCGTATTGATCGCTGTTCTGGTCTACTGGTTCAACCCACCTGGAAATTCCGTGGTCGATATGATTTGCCTGATCGCTATCGGTTTCCTGATTTACGGTCCAGTCATGCTGATTGGTTTGCAAGCCCTTGATTTTGTTCCGAAAAAGGCTGCCGGAACAGCTGCAGGGCTGACGGGTCTGTTTGGTTACCTGGGTGGTACAGTCACAGCGAATGCATTGATGGGGGTTATCGTTGATAAATCCGGCTGGGATGCAGGATTTATGTTGCTGACAGCTTCGTGCGTATTGGCTGCTTTTGTTTTTGCTCTTACGTGGAATGTGCGGGGGCAGGAAGTAGTTAAAAATCATTAAAATAGCAAAAAGAAGGATGAAAATCGTTGTGATTTTTATCCTTCTTTTTTATGGCATGAATAACCAGTTTTTTCTGTTTAATGGACCGTCACGATAGCTTTGCACATTTGTGGGTTTATTATCTTACTTTTTTTGTGTAGGTGCAGGTGCAGCAGCAGCAGGAGCTGTCCTTTCTAACTTCTTTTCGACCTTCTTTTCTGAATGCCTTATTGGTCGAGCCATAAATTCAAATACGATGTACCCCATAAAAGCACACACCAATATACCAAGCTGACTAACGGCTTTTAACAAATACTCATTTGAAAGTTGGGTCGCTTGAACAGCAGAAGTATTAGCCCCAAGTTCTACATTAAAACGGTAACTACTTTGTAATCCACTGAGGTCTGAACCTGTTTTAAAAACCACTAATAGCATGGCAATACGGAATAACCAGATAAAATAACGCAATGATATCTCTCCTTATGATTATAATTCTACAGACCATTTCCCTTTATTTAGGAAGTTCAAACGCATGTTAGTCATTATGGAGATTGCTAACAAATTAGCGTTACATTACGGTCATAAACACAACGTTCTACTGCTTGATTTGCTCAATAAAGTTCCTTGCAGCCATGGAAAGGTAGTGGTCCTTTAGCCAGATGATGCCCGATGCGGCGTTCAAATGCGTGTCATCAATCCTGGTGAACTTCAGCTCATGTCCCTTGTGCATTTTCAGCACGACCTCAGGTACAATCGTCGCTCCGAAACCCGATGAGACCAGTTCCAACAGCATGGGGATATCCGAGCATTCGGACAACAGATTTACTTCCAATTTGCGGCGGCTAAATTCCTCCAAGATCATGTGGTCCACCCCTAAGCCTTCGGTACTCGGCAAAATCAGCGGATAGGCTTGCATCTCTTCAAACCTGATCGCAGAAGAATGCCGATCATCCTGCGCAGACGAAACAAAGTAAAAAGGTTCTTTTTTCAATGGCATGATTGAAAAATCATCGAGCTCAAGAGGGAAGCGTACAATCGCCAGCTCTATCAACCTTTCCTTAACCATCTTGCAGAGCTGAGCCGACTCGTTTTGCTGAATTTTATAGGTAATGTGCGGATACCGCTCACTATACTTCCGTAGTTCAGCGGCTAATATGTCGGAAGAAAGCGTGTTGACCCCTATGCTCAATTTCCCGCGCGCTCCCACACCGATTTCTTTCACCTCTAATCGTGACTCTTCCATATGTGATGTTCATCACGATGCTGTTTTTCACTTGTAACAACATCTTGCGGCCAACGATCAATACGCTTCTCTCCAAGAGAGCCGGGGAAGAACAGGGATTCGTCGCTGGAATGAACAATGCTTATATGAGTCTGGGGAATATTTTCGGGCCCTTACTTGCCGGTATTCTATTCGATGTTCAAATCAATTTGCCATATCTGTTTGGAGCATTGGTCCTTTTGGTTGCCTACTTCGTCTCTGTCAAGTGGATCGAGAGGAAGAAAGTTGTCACAAGCATGGAAATCCATAATTAATGAAAACAGCGACAGACTAGGGCGAAAGAACTACCTAGACTGTCGCTGTTTTTCTTAAACGAACAACCTCGATCCTTTGTTCCCTCATAAGCTCTTATCCTATCTGCTAAACTCCACTTTTACCGGTACCTTCTATCACATCCGTTAGCTCAGAGACTTTTGCAGGGAACCTATGTTGCAAACGCTGAAATAAGATGCTATATTAATTGACGTATCAATTGTTGATGCGTCAAATATTCCTATTCATATTGCCCCCGGGAGGCATTTTTCATGACACGCAAGGAATTTGAAGAGGAGCAGATACTGAATCTGCTCATTGGATTAACCAATAAAATAAGTCCCAAGTTCGAACGCTGTACCGGAATCAGCTCTACTCGTCTCGCGATCTTGCAAATCCTTTGTGAATGCAACGAAATCAATCAGTCCCAGCTACAAAAGCACATCAATATCGACAGTGCTGCCATTACACGCCACCTGAAGCAACTGGAAGCGGATGGCATGGTAACCCGACACAAAAATCCAAATGATAACCGCGAAACCTTCGTTCGTCTATCCGAAGAAGGACATCATCGGATTGAAGGGTACAAAAGCGAGAAACGAAATTTTATCCAGCAGATTCTGGAAGGCTTCAGCGAGGATGAAACGCAGGTCTTAACTGATTTTCTCAAACGGATGCAAAACAACATTTGATTGTTCAAGAAAGGAGTCTGTTTTCACATGATAAACACCGTACAAAGAACAAATGATTTTCGTGAAATCACGTTTGGCCGTCGTTCTGTCAAACTTTATGATCCTGAAATAAAAATCAGTCGCGAGGAAATGATTGAAATTCTAACGGGAGCCACACGCGCTCCATCTTCAGTCAACATGCAGCCTTGGCGCTTTGTGGTTATCGAAAGTCAAGAAGAGAAAGAAAAGCTTGCAGAGCTGGCACGCTTCAACAAGACACAGGTACTCACCTCTTCCGCCGTCATTGCCGTATTCGTCGACATGAATAATGCGGAATATATGGATGAGATATTTGGAAAAGCTGTCGAGCTCGGATACATGCCGCAGGACGTGAAGGACATGCAGCTGAAAGCCGTAAAGCCTTACTACGCCAATATACCAGCTTCTGACCTGCGGGATGTCAATTTTATCGATGCCGGTCTCGTATCCATGCAATTGATGCTGGTTGCCCGTTCATTCGGCTATGACACGAACCCGATCGGCGGCTATGAAAAGGATCAAATAGCAGAAGCGTTTGATTTGGACAAAGATCGCTATCAACCGATCATGCTGATCAGTATCGGGAAAGCAGCCAAGGAAGGATACCCATCTTACCGTCTCCCTGTTGAGACAGTGACAACCTGGAAATAATTCAAATTCGTTGGAAGAAAGGAAGATAACCATGCTTATTATACATGCCCATCTGCAAGTGATACCCGCACAGGAAGAAGCCTTCCTCCAAGCGGCCAAAGCCCTGGTTGCTGCAAGCCAAGCTGAAGAAGGGAATGTGGGATACTCCCTTCTGAAAAGCACAGAGCAAGAATATCACTACACCATGGTAGAAAAGTGGAAGGACGCTGCCGCAGTAGCGGCGCACAATGCAAGCGCTCATTTTCAGGCTTTTGTGAAGCAAGCTCCCTCCTTTTTTGCAGGAGCCATGGAATTAGAAGTATTCGCAGGAGAGCCTGTGAAGTTGTAAGTTGTCATTCTGATGTACGGAAAAACAGTGAGGTTGGTCCTGCGATCAGCCTTGCTGTTTTTTTGTCCAGCAATACATGAAACGGGTAATAGCAATGAAATAGGATCATGAACTGCTTTAAAAGGACAACCGCCAACAATCTATTGACAGCGCTTTCTTTATCCCTTACATTAGTAACCAATATAATATTTTTGTGATGGAGATCAGGAGATTCACAATATTTCATTTGGTATGGTATAACCTACCAATGAAATTTGTGGATCTTTTTTTCATCCAAATGGAGGAGGCAGAACATGAAAAAACTGGTTACATCCCTGGCAGCCGCTCTCGCTATTACAACAAGCTTTGGAAGCGTATCCTTTGCCGAAGCAGATAAGATTGTCATCGCCCACCGCGGAGCGAGCGCATACTTGCCAGAACATACGCTGCCCGCAAAAGCGATGGCTTACGCGATGGGAGTCGACTACATCGAACAAGACGTGGTCATGACAAAGGACAACAAACTGCTCATCATGCACGACCATTATCTGGACAGCGTAACCAATGTAGCGGAGGTCTACCCTGATCGAAAACGAAAAGACGGCAGGTACTACGTTATTGATTTCACTCTTGACGAGATCAAGAAACTGAAAACAACAGAGGTCTTCACAGTGCAAAACGGCAAGCAGGTGCAAGACTATCCAGATCGCTTCCCTCTCTGGAAATCCAGCTTCAATGTTCACACCCTGGAAGAAGAGATTGAACTGATCCAGGGTATGAACAAAAGCACAGGTCGTAACGTAGGGATCTATTCAGAGATCAAAGCTCCTTGGTTCCACAGACACGAAGGAAAAGACATCAGCCTCGCAGTGCTGCAGGTGTTGAAAAAGTACGGCTATGTGTCCAAGAATGACAAAGCGTACATACAGACTTTCGACCCCAATGAAGCAAAACGGATTCGCACGGAACTCTATCCACATTTGAATATGAACGTGAAGCTTGTACAGCTCATGGCAGAAACCGGCTGGAACGAAACCATGAACTATGAAAACGGTAAGGCAGTTCCCTACAACTACGATTGGATGTTTGAAAAAGGGGCGATGAAAGAAATTGCTAAATACGCAGACGGCGTAGGGCCATGGAAGCCGATGATCATCAAAGAAGAGTCGACGAGAGACCACCTGATCATTACCAATCTTGTCAAAGAGGCTCATGAAGCTGACCTGGAAGTGCATCCATACACCTTCCGAGCGGATAAAGGACAAATCCCTGCCTATGCAGCAAGCTTCGAGGAGCTGCTCGATCAGTTCTACTTCACAGCAGGAGTTGACGGGGTGTTTACGGACTTCCCTGACCGTGCCGTTGATTTTTTACGAAGAGCGGAGTCCCAAAGCAAAATGTCCCAGTACTAGCGTAGCTGACACAGACCGCAAAGTAACTTGAAAACACCTCAGTAACACTAAAACGCCGGTATCTTGTACGCTAAGGATTACCGGCTTTAATAATTGGGGGATTCTTTTTGGGACATAGCAGAGATACTATGGACCTCTCGGGAGAAGGTCGAGCTGAATGCATCTATATAAACCAAAAAAGCTGCACGCCGAAGTCCAGCTCCAGCCGTACAGCTCTTTATCTTGTTTACGCCTCACGGCAGAAAGTAAAGCGAACTGCGCACAATATTGTCCAGCATTTCACGTTCCGCGGTTATCGTGGTCACCGTAATCCCGTGCATAACATTAACCAGGTATTGGGCCAATGCTTTCAAATTCCAGGTTCCCTCCAGCTCACCGGTCTGCACCGCACGTTCCAACAGTTGGTAAAAGGCTTCCTCGTTCTCAGTCATATTGGCTTGGACCCGCTTAAATACCTCCGGGTGGGAAGCTGCCAGCTCTAACGAGGCATTCACCATAAAGCAGCTTCTGCGGCTCGTATATTCGATGACCTCGTGAAAATAGCGCAGCAGAAGTTCTTTCGCCGGCCCTTGTTCATACAAGATAGCCGCCAGGTGCTGTTTGGATTGCCGGTCGTAACGCTCCAACGCCTGAAGGTACAAGTCCTCTTTACTTCCAAACGTCTCATAAATGCTGCTTCGGCTAAGTCCAAGCTGCTCCACCAAATCCTGCATAGAACAACCCTCGTACCCTTTATGCCAAAACGCGTCGATTGCCAGATCCAATACTTTTGGAATTTCAAAACTTTTATTTCTGCTCATACCCCACCTCTTCCCAAAACAACCTTAAGCGGCAAAAAAGGTGCGTGAAAATCTGGTTTTACTTAAGCTTCTACAAATTTCAGGATCTCGATGTTAAACTTGTCCTTCTCTTCAAACACGAGTCCATGGCCGCTTTCTTCAAACACAATGACTTTCGCATCTGGAAACCCGTTAATCTGAGGCTCAAAAGACATTGTATCATGCTTGCCTTGGAAAATACGAACCGGCACATGAATTTGGGCCAATTCTTCCCGCGAATCTTCATAAGCAAGGCTCTTGAGCGACATTGCAAGAGCTATGGGATCGGTCTCCAGTGACATCCGGTTGTACCAGTCGACAAAAGCCTGGCTCGGCTTTTGATGGAACAAAGAGCTATTGAATCCTTCAATCAGCTGTGGACGGTCCTGCTGTGCAGCTTCTACAAGGGACTCCACAACCTCAACTGGCAAGCCATAAGGATAATCCGGTCTTTGCGTGAAGAGAGGCGTAGCGGCGGAGGCAAGCACCAGCTTGGAAACGCCATAACCCTGATGTCTTGCCATATATCTCACCGCAACGGCACCGCCCATCGAGAAGCCGACCAGTGTCGCATTTTCAATCTCCAGCTGCTCAAACACCCGGCGAATGTCATCCGCAAACTGATTGTACGAATAGCCGTTGAACGGACGGTCAGATTTCCCGAAACCTCTCAAATCAATACCGATGTAACGAATTCCTTTAAACGGAAGAACGTTTCTTTGGTATTCATACATGGCTTGCCCGACAGGGAGGCCATGTATGAATACAACCGGCTTCCCTTCGCCGACATCTTCCACATACAAGGTTACGTTGCCTCCCACAGGTACATAATGACCGGAAGCTGTTGTTAATCTTTGAGTCATAATAATGATCCTCCTATATTATCCGATTTTTAGATCTTTGACGCATTTCGGAATGATTATTCCAGAAAAGGTTTTTAAAAATCGAGTCGCTGAGACTCGATGGTTACTTCCTAAATCATTTCCGAAACAAGCCTGTTTCTCTCTTTTCGGAATGATCGTTCCTTTATAGCGATGATTATAATCTCTTTTACACCTTGGAGTCAAGGGGGAGGAAAGCCGTTTAAAGTCACCGCCATTGTTTGTTGGGGAATATTTACATACTATTAGCTGGTTTCGTTTAAGACTGAACCCAATAAATGAAACAGCGGCGACTTAAGACCTGAAAATAAAGGCTTAGACTACCGCTGTTGTTACTGTGCGTCTATTCATACCCATGCAACCCTAAGGTTTGCACATGATGGGATTTGGCACTTCTGTTTGAAGGTTCTTCCAAAAGGAGACGCAGCCAAGATTACGTTCTCATCCGACGATTATATCCATTAAAGTGCTTAAGCATTTGGGTGAAAACATGAAGCTCCTCATCTTTCCAGTCCGAGATTCGTTCAAAAAAAACAGACTCTTTCTCCTTAAGCGCTTCTATTATTTTTTGTTGTCCATGCTCGGTAAGAGATAGCACAATTTCACGACCATCATTAGGGGAAGCTTCTCTGCTCACATACCCCAGAGCCTGGAGCTGTTTGACAAGGCGACTGACCGAGCTTCGATCCATCGCCGTTGATTCCGCTAAAGTGGCAGCATTAGTTGGGCCATAGGAGTACAGCCAGCGAACAATATGGTAAGCTGCAGGCTGTAAGGAGGAATCGAATTTCGCTGCGGATCTGACATTTAGGGCATGTGAAGCGCTGATGAGTGCGTTCAGCTGCTCGCCCAACTCAATCTCCAGTTTCTCCCTCGATTCATTTTTGGATGGAGTATAGTTCATCCTCACTCACCTTTCTTTCGATCAAATAATAACTCCACTTTAGTTGACATATATCAATCAATTCAATATGATGGATATATGTCAATCATATACCCTGACTCGCCTATTATTATTCGAAAAAATTGTATCACATGAAGGAGAAATGATGATGCCTAAAAAAGCAACGGTTGTCATAACAGGTGCCACCAGCGGTCTTGGACAGCTTGTCTCGATTGAATTGGCAAGACGCGGTTTTGACCTTGTCTTGACTGCCAGGAGTAAAGAACGCGCTGAAGCTACTAGAAAACAGATTGAAGCGAATACATCATCAGCGAAGGTTGACTTTTTTTATGGAGATTTATCGCTATTAAAGGATGTTAAACGGATTGGCAGTGAAATAGCAGCCGCTTACCCTAAAATTGATGTGCTGTTGAACAATGCGGGAATTCATGCCTTCGAGCCCCGTATTACTCCCGAGGGGCTTCCTGAAATGATTGCTGTCAATTATTTATCACCGTGGCTGTTGTCACATACGATAAAACCGTCTCTACAAAACGCCGGGAAGGCTAAAGTTGTCAATGTTGCCTCTGAAGCTTCACGCCGTCACGGCGTTTTAAAGCTCCCCGAGGATTTAACTGATACAACTCCCTTTACCGCTCGCGGTTCATCCGCCATTTATGGAAAAACCAAATTGTTCAATATTATGTTCACTGCTGAACTGGCACGAAGGTGGGCAGGTACAGGAATCAGCGTAAATGCGCTAAATCCAGGATTTAATGTTACCGGACTAGGACGAGAACTTTGGTTTGCATCCGTATTAGAACGATTGTTGAAAGCCCTTCGTCTTGGAGATCCGCGAAGAGGAGCCGATATTATTACACGATTGATTGTAGAGCCGGAATATCAAAAAATGACAGGCGGGTACTTTAATGTTGGGACCGGAAAACCAATTGAACCGGTGCATCCCGGGGGAGATGCTACAATGCAGCACAAATTGTGGCAGGCTACAGAAGATTTGCTGGAGCAGAAGGGGTTTCTTTCCTAAAATACCGATTTCCCCGTGACAGCTTATCTCATGCAGCGCTTAGATATCGCTCAATTCTCAATAAGATAAATTAGTGGGGGACCTTTCCATCACTGCTTTGGAGGGTTATTTGACATGCTCATTTTGAGTATAGCATTAATCAAAAAAGGCATTTAATGAAAAATGTTGACGTCCTATTAGCTGGTATAGCTTAGCGAGGCTGCCGGATGATCCCCAGCAGCCTCGCTAAGCTATCGATACCCGTTACTTCAACGATCAATTTGGAAAGGTCGACTCAGAAAGTAAGTCTGGTTCAAGCTTCCAAATATTCATTCCCTTTTTCGTCTCAACAAACGACCATTTCGAGTCCATATAATAATTATTGAACTCAAGATTTGACGGGCATGCGGAGAATATCGGGTAACCAATTTGTGATAGTAGATATCTCATGAGATTCTTATGACGATACTGTTCCTCTACGGCAAACTGATAAAGAGAGATTGTGCCGTTTTTCTTTAGGTAGATTCTTGCTGCTGCGATAATGATGTCTTCTATATTCACAACAACAACAGATCGTCTTTTTACAGCCGCTCGAAGTCCTAATGGGCAAAGAAACTCCTCATTGTACACTGCCTTATTCTCGCGAGTGATATGTTTTGAAAAAAATGACTCAAGTTGTTTAATATCCTCAACCACGGCAAATCTTACGTTCAATTTTTAACCACTTCCCCGAACAGCTTACTTTCCAATCCATACGAAAACATCTCCATCAGGAATTTCCATTACTGCAACATGCCCGGATTTTCCAATCGTCTCCAAAAGCATGGATGAGAGTTTGCGTAGCAGTACGCACCATTTCCGATGTAAGATAACATGTATTTTCCCCTCTTTCTAAAAATAATAGTTTTCATATTATAGACTTCGGCGAACCTCTTTTTCTGACAGCTCCTATTTGATCTGTTGTTGAAATCTAAAAAAAGAGGTGATTATCAAATGAAATATAATTTTAGATATGAACACGCTGGATTTATACCGCTAACGTCTTCCATCCTACTAATCTGCCCGTTCGTATTATGA
>NZ_AKIX01000055.1:0-63493 GCF_000282075.1 Brevibacillus sp. BC25 | reverse complement strand
GGCGGCAGCCGCTTGCTCGGGGTACCTGCCAATTCGATGGATTTTATCGTAAAGAAAGACTTCCCGCTCGCTCCCTTTCAGCAAATGAAAGCGAAAAAAGGCATCGATGCATACGACGTAGCGGCTTATCTTCCCAGTGTGATTGCCGATCTGGATTATCGTTTGTCGGTAAAGGATCAGAAAGTGCCTCCTTACTTTCACCGAGAGCAAATCGCAGGCATGGCTGCATACAAGAAAGAAGGCTTGGGTACTCCGTGGCTGCTCGTGCACGGGCTTTTCAGTGAGATGAGCGATTTACTTCCGCTCGCTGAACAGCTGGGTGAACATGCTGTATGGTTACTGGATTTGCCCGGGTTTGGCAGATCGCCCTATCACCATCACGAAAAACCGATCGAGGGCTTTATCGAGGCATTGGCGGAGGCATTGCGACAACTGCCGTTTCCGGTTCATCTTGCGGGACATTCATTTGGCGGGTTTTTGGCGTGGGAGGCAGCAAAGCGAGTACCGGAAAAAATCGAGAAGCTATACCTTTTGCAGCCGCCCCTGCATGCGCCGAAGTATTCTTTGCTGCTGGCGGGATTGGGGAAAAGTCCAGCCCTTCTTCAGCGTTTTTTGCAAAAGCAGTTAACGCCAGCCAAATTGGAAAAAGCAATGCTTGAGCAAGGGGTATTTCAGTCCACGGAGGAAATGCCAAAAGGCTATGTAGAAAAGGCAGGGAAGCTCCTGCAATCCCCGCGGATCAGCAAGACGCATACAGACGTGCTGCGCTATTTTATGAATGAACTCCAGCAAATGGCGGTAACAACACAGCCGTTCCCTTTTCCAGCCCAGATCGTATGGGGAACACAGGATCAAACGTATCAGCTGACAAAAGGAACAGAGGGTGCTTTCATGAAAGCAAGTGTAGAGATCGAAAGGCTCTCCGTCGCTCATCATTTTCCGCTCAGTCATCCACAGCTAACGGCAAACATATTGCTTCAGATGAGGCATGGCAAGGAATGACGACGGAGCGATTCTTCAGAAGGGGCATGGTGAGAAAGGGACCATGCTCTTTTTGAATGAGGCAAGAAAAAACGAGTTGAACTTTCTGTGAATTTCGAATAGACTATTTTTATCAAATAACGACACTATAACGACAAGTGTCGTTAGTGAAGAAAAAGGGAGGAGAGTAAAGTGCAGGAACGCAACAGGAAGAGGATAGTTTATACCGTTTCTCACATCTGGGTGAAGACCTCATGAAGCAATATATAGTGAAGCGCCTATTGTCGGGCATCATTGTCCTGTTTGGACTCTCCGTTTTTACGTTTTTGCTTATTCATCTCATCCCCGGTGACCCTGTGCGGATCATGCTGGGGCAGCGGGCGACTGTCGAACAAATCGAGTCGCTTCGCGGAGAACTGGGCTTGAACAAACCTTTGGTCGTCCAGTATCTCGACTATGCTTCTGGTGTTTTGAAAGGGGATCTCGGCACTTCCCTGAAAACGGGCCGACCTGTGAGCACAGAAATTGCCGATCGTTTTCCTGCGACAGCAAAAATGGCAGTGGGCAGCCTCGTAGTGGCAGTTGTGATCGGCATCGGGCTGGGTGTCCTAGCGGCAAAATACAAGGATACACCTATCGACGGAGCGATCATGACCTTTTCCACCTTTGGGATGTCCATACCCGGCTTTTGGTTAGGCTTACTCGTCATCCTTGTATTCTCCGTCCATTTGGGCTGGTTTCCGATTGCGGGAGGAACGGGGCTAAAAGACATGGTTCTTCCAGCGTTTACCTTGGGGACATTGATGGCGACCGCACTCAGCCGACTCACTCGAGCTGGCATGGTGGAGGTTTTGTCCAATGACTATATTCGAACAGCACGTGCGAAAGGGATGAATGAACGAATTGTGCTGCTGCGGCACGCTTTTCGCAATGTGATGATTCCGATTGTGGCTGTCATTGGCCTGGAACTGGCTGGCTTGCTGGGCGGGGCTGTGATTGTCGAGCAGGTTTTTGGCTGGCCGGGAGTGGGTACTTTGGCGATTCAAGCGATTAGCTCGCGGGATTTCCCGATGATTCAAGGAACGACGCTGTTTATTGGAGCAGTGTATGTCCTCGTTGTCATTTTGATTGATGTCCTGTACGCGCTTCTCGATCCTCGCATTGATTACACCGCGAAGGAGGGGGTGTAGCATGTTCTGGAGTAAGCAATGGTCTATGCCTCGTTTCGAATTATGGGAGAAGATTATGCAGCAAAAGAAAGCGAAATACAGCTTTCTGATGATGCTCTGCATTGTTTTGCTGGGAATCATCGGGCCGTGGATTGCTCCGCATGATCCTACGAAAACGTACTACGAAGCATTTATGCAAGGACCGTCGAAAGAGTTTTGGCTAGGGACAGATGCGATTGGCCGCGATATTTTATCCCGGATGCTGTACGGAACACGAGTGACACTGACCGTAGCTGTGCTGGCGTCTGTCATGACGTTTGTAGCAGGAACGCTGATTGGTGTGACATGCGCTTACCTCGGAGGAATTGTTGACAATCTGATCATGAGAATCATGGACATCATGCTGGCGTTGCCCGGCATTGTGCTTGCTCTAGCAATCGTAGCTGTGCTTGGACCGAGTCAGGAAAATGCGATGATCGCGATAGGAATATCATCGATTCCGGCCTTTTCGATTCTGATCCGTGGTGCGGCACTCTCGATCAAGCAATCCGGCTATGTAGAAGCAAGCCGCTCCATCGGCAGCTCGAATTGGTGGATCATTACGCGCCAGTTCATTCCGAACATCTCCAACGTGCTGATCGTCTATACGACCATGTTTATAGGCGGTGCCATTTTGGGGACCTCGGCACTGGGCTTTATCGGTTTGGGTGCCCAGCCTCCTACACCGGAGTGGGGAACGATGCTGAATGAAGGGAAAAATTACTTGCGAGAAGCTTGGTGGCTCGCTACTTTTCCCGGTCTTGCGATTACAGCAGTCGTTTTTACGGTGTATCTGCTCGGGGATGCATTGCGCGATATCTTTGATCCCAAATCATAGTTTACGAGTTTACGAGCTTCCGTTCCCGAAAAAGGAGTGAGTAACGTGACAAACATGTTGGAAGTGACGGGATTGACTACCACGTTTTCGAAAAATGAAAGGGCTTTCAAGGTGGTGGACAATCTTTGCTTACAGGTCAAAAGAGGTGAATCGGTCGGTATCGTTGGAGAATCAGGATGTGGAAAAAGCGTTGCCTCTCTATCCATGATGCGTTTGCTCAGTAAAAACGGAAGCATTGCAGGCCGTATTCAACTGAACGGAGCCGATCTCTTGCGCTATAGCGAAAAAGAGATGCAAAAGATCAGAGGAAAAGAGATCGCAATGATCTTTCAGGAGCCGATGACTTCGTTGAATCCCGTACTGACCATCGGGAAGCAATTGAGCGAAGGACTGGAAAAGCATGAGGGCATGAACCGAGTCCAATCGAGAGAAAGAGTGCTCGAGCTGTTGACGCAGGTAGGCATTTCACGTGCCAATGAAATCTATCACGAGTACCCGCATCGTCTGTCCGGGGGGATGCGACAGCGCGTGATGATCGCGATGGCGATTGCCTGTCATCCAAAGCTATTGATAGCGGACGAACCGACGACTGCACTAGACGTAACGATCCAGGCGCAAATATTGGATGTCATGAAAAAAATCCAAAGAGAGCTAGGCATGTCGCTCATCATGATCACGCATGATTTGGGCGTGGTCGCCGAGACATGTGACCGGGTACTGGTGATGTATGCCGGGCAGGTCATTGAAGTGGCTGATGTTCGCACACTGCTTCGAAGCCCCAAGCATCCGTACACCATGGGCTTGATCAAATCGACGCCACATAATGCCAAAGGCCAGAAGAGATTGCACAGTATCGCGGGAAGTGTGCCGACCCCAGATAATTATCCGAAGGGATGCCGCTTTGCTCCGCGATGCGAGAAGGCGATGCCTGTCTGTTTGGAACAAAATCCCCCGTTGCTGGATGTGGATCAACAGTCGGAGTGCCGTTGTTGGCTGTATCAAGAGAACAGGGAAAGTACGGCGGTGAATGGATGAAGACGCCTCTTTTGCAAGTGAAGAACCTGAATAAGAAATTCCTTGTCCGCAAAGGGTGGTTCCAGCAGCCAGGTTACGTGCATGCCGTCCATGGAGTGAACGTGTCTGTCAACGCAGGTGAAACATTGGGAATTGTGGGAGAGTCAGGCTGTGGCAAGTCAACACTGGGCAGATGTATTTTGCGCTTGATCGAGCCGACAGACGGCGAGATCGTGTTCGAGGGTCAAAATATCCGCAGCTTACAGAAGGCAGACATGCAGAAGCTACGGCGTGATATGCAAATGGTGTTTCAAAATCCATTTGATACCCTCAATCCAAAGCTGACGATCCAGCACATTTTGTCAGAGCCATTGATTGCCCATGGTATCCCAAAACGCGAGCGAGCAGCCATGCTCGAAGAGACGCTGGAGATCGTCGGTTTGAACAAAAGTCATTTGTCGCGATACGCGCATGAGTTTTCCGGAGGACAAAGACAAAGAATCGGGATCGCTCGCGCCTTGATGCTCAGGCCAAAGCTCATCATAGCTGACGAGCCTGTGTCCGCTCTGGATGTATCGATTCAATCGCAAATTCTCAATTTGCTTCAGGATTTGCAGGAGCAGTTTTCGCTCACGTATCTTTTTATCTCGCATGACTTGAGTGTCGTCGAGCATATCGCCGATCGAGTAGCGGTGATGTACTTGGGAGAAGTGATTGAGCTGGCGAAAAAAGAAGAGCTGTTTCAACGTCCGATGCATCCCTACACACAGTCGCTTCTCTCCGCCATTCCCATCACGGATCCTGACGAGAAAAAAGAACGGATCATGTTAACAGGGGATCTGCCGTCTCCATCCAATCCGCCGCAGGGCTGCAAGTTTCACCCGCGCTGTTGGGCGTGCATGGACGTGTGCAAGACAGAAGCCCCTCCATTAACAGAAGCAGATGGCAGACTGGTTGCGTGTCATCTCTATGAAAAATAAGGGAATAGGAGTGATAGATAGATGTTGGACCCACGTCTTACGAAGCTGGCGAATGTGCTGGTGAATTACTCTACGAATGTGCAGCCAGGAGATAACGTGCTGATCGATGCGATGGAGGTGGACGCCGCTCTGATAAAGGAGCTTGTCAAAGCAGTTTCGCGAGCAGGCGGGCATTCCTTTGTGAACCTGCGTGAATCCTCGATTAGCCGTCAGTTATTTCTAGCGGGAACAGAGGAGCAATTCCGTTTAGAGGCAGAGATGGACAAAGAGCGAATGGAAAAAATGCAAGCGTGCATCATCATCGAGGGTGGGCTGAACATCAATGAAGTGTCTGATGTCCCTGATGAGCAGATGAAGCTGGCTACGTCCTTTTTCAAAGAAGTAAGTATTGTGCGTCTCAAAAAGAAATGGGTCTATCTTCGTTATCCGACGCCTTCCATGGCGCAACTGGCGAATAAAAGCACAGAAGCATTTGAACAGTTCTACTTCGATGTCTGCACGATGGATTACGCCAAAATGGCAAAAGCCATGCAGCCGCTCAAGGAGCTGATGGAGCGAACAGACCGCGTGAAAATCACGGGACCTGGCACAGAGTTGACCTTCTCCATCAAAGGCATTCCAGCGATTCCGTGTCCGGGGCACTATAACATACCAGACGGTGAAGTATTTACAGCCCCTGTTCGCGAATCGGTGAACGGTGTCATATCGTTTAACACTCCCTCGCCTTATCAAGGCTTTACCTTTGAAAAGGTACGGTTGGAGTTTGTGGACGGGAAGATCGTTAACGCCACAGCCAATGACACAGAGCGCTTGAACAACATTTTGGATACGGATGAAGGTGCCCGGTACATTGGGGAGTTTGCTTTGGGGGTCCACCCGTTCATTCGGGAGCCCATGCAGGATATTTTATTCGATGAAAAAATCGACGGCAGCTTCCACTTTACCCCGGGACGATGCTATGACGAGGCATCCAACGGTAACAAGTCGAACATCCATTGGGACATGGTCATGATTCAACGCCCGGAGTACGGTGGCGGTGAGATTTGGTTCGATGACCACTTGATTCGCAGAGACGGACGTTTTCTTTTACCGGAGCTTGCACCACTTAACCCGGAAAACCTGAAATAACAGGGGGAGCATGAGGCATGACACACGTAATCGATGGGCATTTTGACCTATTGCTGGATGTTGCTATTCAACGCGAGCATGGCAGGCGAAAAGTAATAGAATCGGATTACTTACCTGATTTCGTGGCGGGCGGGGTGCAGACAGTTGTCGCAGCGATTTATATCGACAACAAATTCCTGCCGGAGATGGGCTTGAGAAAAGCACTGCAACAAATCAGCGCGCTACATGCGGAGGCAGATGAATCACCTGAGAAAATCATGGTTTGCAAAAGTGTGAGTGACATCGAGACCGCGAAGCGAATGGGGAAAATTGGTTTTGTGCTCTCTCTGGAAGGCGCGGAACCGTTATATAATGATCTGAGTATGCTCCGTGTTTTTTACGAGCTGGGCGTGCGCCTTTTGGGTCTCGTGTGGAGCAGGCGGAACTTCGTTGGAGATGGTAGTCATTTTAGTCCGGTACGGGAAGGGCGCAAGGGCGGGCTCACCGAGTTCGGCATCCGCGTCGTCGAAGAGGCAGAAGCAATGGGCATCATCATTGATGTCAGCCATCTGAATGACGAAGGTTTTTGGGATCTAATCGAGGTAGCGCGTAAGCCCATTATCGCTTCACATTCCAATTGCCGGACATTAGCAAGCTCCATGCGCAATCTGACGGATGAGCAAATCAGGGCGATCGCATTCACCAACGGCGTAATCGGCATCAATGGCGTCAATCTGTTCGTAGCGGACACAGACGACCAGGCTGATATCGAGCACATGATCAACCACGTCGATCACATCGTGAAGCTGGTTGGGGTTGAACACGTCGGACTTGGTCTGGACATCATCGAGCCATTTATGAAATACGATTCTCCCAATGTGTTTATTCAACCAGGACGCAAAGATTTTGATGTCGTAAAAGGACATACCAAGGTTCCGGAGCTTGTGCGTGCCCTTGCCAAAAGAGGATACAAGGATGAAGCGATTGAGCGTATTTTGGGCAAAAACTTCATCCGCGTGTTTAAGGACGTGTGGAAATCATAGAGAGATGAGGGAGTGGAACATTGACCATTACGATAGCGGTAATCTCTTCGGAAGAATTTTTGCCAAGGATCTTGAAGCATACCCAATCCATCGATTACATTCAACTGACCTCGTATACATACCAGAACCCCAAAGAGAGTGTTGCGTTGCTTGATCAAATCCATGACTGCGACGTGCTGCTTTTTGCTGGCCCACTTCCTTATTTTTTTGCCAAGGAAAAGGTAGAGCAAAAGAAGCTGCCTGCCGTGTACATCCCGATCGATGAATATACCATTTCCCTCTCTTTATTTCATACCTTGCTGAATGTACCAGGAGGACTGGACCGCATCTCGATAGATTTGCCAAAAGCGGAGTATATTGAGAAGGTCGCTGATGAATTGGGCATTATTTCTACGCCTTGGTATGTAAAAGACTACAGTGAGATTATTGAAGAAGGCGGGACGAGATTTGACGTAGAGGAGATTATTCAGTTCCACAAGGAGCTTTGGGAACAGAAACAGAGCCATTTTGCTTTGACTGGTGTTGACTACGTATACAGTCGATTACGTGAGATGAACATCCCTTCCGCATCGCTCGTCAGTCCCGATAAAAATATTCGCGATGCCGTCAATCAAGCCGTTGCTTATGGTCAATTGAAAATTAGCAAAAATTCGCAGATAGCTGTGGGAATTGCAGCGATCCAACAAAATGATGGTCCACCAGTAGAAACACAATGGCAGGATGCGACGATTATTTTGCTGCAAGAGCTACTGGAGCTCGTCAAAGAGACGGATGCTTCCATTCAAAAATTGGGAATGGATCAATTCATCATCTATGGCACGAGAGGCAGCATCGAGCAAATGATTGAATCCGGGAAGATCATGCAAGTAGTGGGCAATGTCGATCTGCTGGCCAAAGTGACGGTTGCCATCGGATTTGGTTTTGGCCAAACCGCGAAAGAGGCCGAAGCCAATGCACGTATTGCGATTTATCATGCCCAGAAAACAAATGAAAGCAGTGCGTATCTGGTGACGGATGAAAAAGAAGTGATCGGTCCGTTGAATACAGAATCGAAGACATTCCAATTAAAAAGCGAGAACAAGGAAGTGCTGGAGATCGCGGAGAAGACTGGCGCAAGTGTCGCTACCATCACGAAAATTATGCAGTATGTCAAGCTTCGCCGCGATAACCGCTTCACCGCTTCAGATTTAGCCGAGTACCTCCAGATCAGTCGCCGCAGCTCAGAAAGAACCTTGAAAAAACTGATCGAGCATCAGGTCGTAGAGGTCGTCGGAGAAGAGCAGCCGTATCAGCAAGGACGCCCGCGGGCTGTGTATCGCCTTAATCATTTATGACTTTCCTCTTGTAATATCAACCTGTCCCGGTTTTTCCGTTTACGAAGAAAATCCGGGACCCTCCCACATCCCTTATCTAAGAAATAATCCGATCCAATTAGCGACTATATAACGACGTAAGTAGACTTCGAATGAAATGACTCGAAAAAAGGAGGTCGCTACATGCTATCAGAACGGTCAAAAGGCCAAATACGCAGCGTTTTACTTATGTGTGTACTCGTCTTTTCCATAGTTGGCTGCAGTTCTACTCCCACTCCGGCTACAGACGACAAGCAAGCAAGTCAACCAGCAAAAAACTCCCAGCCCAAAAAGGGAGGGACGATCACCATGGGCTACCAGATGGAGCCAGATACGCTGGACCCGCAAAAGACGTCGTTGTCAGCGGGAAATTTTGTTGGGGGCATGTTGGGGGGAGCTCTGCTGATCCTCGATCCCTTTACGTTTGAGTTGAAGCCGCATCTGGCTGAATCGTACACGATCTCGGAAGACGGCAAGACCATGACGTTCAAGATACGTTCTGGCGTAAAGTTCCATGATGGAACACCGCTCACTGCGGAAGTTTTTAAGCAAAGCTATGAACGTGCACTCGATCCAAAAACAGCCTCACCGGTTACGGGACCGGACGTATCCTCGATCAAATCCATTTCAGCTCCTGATGATTCCACATTGATCTTTCATTTGGATGAGCCCTCCCCTTCGTTACTTTCTAACTTAACATATAGCGGCTACCAGCAACCTATTTCCATAGAGGCACGAAACAAATACGGAAATGAGCTGGGACGCAATCCTGTGGGGGTAGGTCCGTGGAAATTCGAGAGCTGGAAAACAGGCGAATCAATCATACTGGTACGAAACGACGAGTATAAATGGGCAGCTCCTTTTGCTCTGAATCAAGGACCTGTAAGACCCGACAAGTTCGTTCTGAAATTTATTCAAGACAACCAAACCATGATGGCTGCTCTCGACAGTGGGACGATTGATATTGCCACTGTACCCCCGAAAGACGCGAAGAAATACAAGGATCACAAAGATTTTACGGTGTTGGAAGGGATGCAGCCTGCAGAGTACTTCATTGGGATGAATTTGGAAAATGAAATCTTGCAGGATGTCCGCGTGAGAAAAGCACTAAACTTGGCGATCAACAAAGATGCATTAATCATGGCAGATCTGCAAGGAGAGGGGGTGCCTGTCTACGGACCGATCCCGCCTACGATGATCGGATACGATGCGGCAGTAGAGCAGTACGGCTACAAGTACAATGCTGAGCAAGCCAGACAACTGCTGGAAGAGGCAGGATGGAAGCCAAACGCGCAAGGGATAAGGGAAAAGGATGGGAAGACGCTCAGCCTGACGATGCTCATCGAAGATACAAATCCCGGACATCAGCTGGTGCAAAGCATGTTCAAAGAGATTGGTGTCGAATTGCATATTCAAAAGTATGAATCAGCGACAGCTCTTGAACAGGCACTGAAGGGCGAGTTCGATTTGTTCACAACGAGTCATGGCAGCGTCGATCCAGATATTTTGCACTTGGTACTGCATTCGAGTCAGATCGGGGGCTTGAATTTCTTTCGCCTCAGTGATCAACAGCTCGATAGCCTGCTAGATAAAGGACGAACGACAACAGATCAAGTACTGCGACAGCAGGTTTTTGCAGACATTCAAAAAAGAGTCGTGGAACAGGCCTATTGGGTTCCGCTCTATTCCGCAAAAACATTCGTGGTCATCAGTAACCGGATTCAAGGCGTCAAGCCAAATCCATTAGCATCCTTGATTATTCAGGACATGTGGGTGAACGAGTAGGGCTTGGTATGACAACATTCGAAAGAGGTGAAAGAAATGAGACAGCAAGGCTGGTCAGTAGAGTGGGAAGAACTTGTTGAGAAAGAAATGAAGGAAGGTAGAGTTCCGGGCTTCGTTATGGGTGTGAATCTGAATGGGCAGAGCCTGTTTCGCAAAAGCTTTGGCTATCGGGATCGTGAAAAGGAACTCGAAATCACTCCTGATACGGTGATGGGTTTGGCCTCCGTTACGAAGTCCTTTACATGCATGGCGATCATGCAGCTACAGGAAGCGAAAAAGCTCTCTGTTCATGATCCAGTGATCAAATACCTCCCTGAGTTTCGTACCCCGGATCGTCAAAAAACGGAGCAGATGACGATCCACCATTTTATGACGCACACGACGGGCTTACCGCCGCTGCCCATTGATAACCTGGCGATTCGCAACTCCATGCTCGATGACATGCCGGACGAGGATAACCCGATTCACCGTTACTTGAAAAAGGAGCACCAGAAACCGATCTACACGTTCGAAGAGCTGATGGAAGCTCTTGCTCTGGCGGAATATGACTTGGTGGGCTCACCAGGACAATTGTTCAGCTATTCGAATGATTGTTATTCTCTCCTGGGAGCGGTCATAGCCAGGGTGAGTGGGAAGTCGTATGACGTGTATGTCAAAGAGCATATTTTGGAACCAGCAGACATGAAGAGCAGCACCTTTCTTCTGAGCGATCTGCCACACCTACCAGATGTAACGACCATCTATCATTTTAAAGAGAGCAATGGCGTATCTGAGATTTACCCTGATCCAAATTGGGAGGATGGGCTACTCGTAGCGGCATCGGGGTATTTGAATTCAACAGTGCATGACATGTTGAACTACGCTGAAATTTTCCGTACGGGCGGATGTGTGGGCAAGGAACGGATTTTATCTGAGGAGAGCGTCAAACAAATGATCTATCCGCATGTCCAGAACAGCTACAGCAGGTACTACGGGTATGGCTTATCCATTCAACCCGACTACTATGGGGGGACCTTGATCAAGCACGGTGGAGCGATCAAAGGTGTCGCTGCCCATTTAGCGATTGTTCCAGAGCGGGGAATTACATCCATGGCCTTGGCCAATTTAACCGGAAGCCCCGTCGAAAAAGCATCACTGACAGCACTCCATGCCGTAGAAGGGCGTCCATTGAATACGCCACAGTACCAATTCGAGACATATAGCGTCCCTGCTTCCCAATTAGGGGAGTACGTCGGTCGATACGTTAGTGGGGAAGGAATGGATATCATCGTATATGTGGTAGAGGATGTCCTGATGATGATAGATAAAACGTCGGATGCGTTTGGTGGAAAACAACTGAACTATCTATTGCGACCAATTGGAGAGCATCAATTTATCACCGAGAGAGAGGGAAGCGAGCTGACAGTTGGCTTTGTAAAAGGCGAAGACGGCTCTGTAAAAGCCATGTCCCTTTATTATCGAATCATTCCACGAGTAGCAGCTACGGAGGGTAGTCGAGTATGAAAATAACGTCTGTAAAGGTTCATGCCATAAGGTTGCCGCTAAAACGCCCATTTATTATCGCATACGCCTCGTATGAGGATATGCCGTCCATTATTGTAAAAGTGGAGACAGACAATGGCTTGGTCGGACTAGGCGAAGCGGTACCGGATCAAAATGTCACCGGAGAGACGTGGGAGTCTACCTATACGATGCTCGTTCAAAACCTGGCGCATGTTGTGATCGGTGAGAATCCGTTTGATATCGAGAGAATCCATGAGAAGATGAACCAGGCTGTTTGGGGAGCCCCAGCAGCAAAAGCCGCCATCGATATCGCTTGCTATGATCTGATGGGCAAGGCGGCTGGTCAACCTGTTTATCATTTCTTGGGCGGAAAATATCACACGACTCTTTCCTTCCCCTATGTGTTAAGCATTTTGGAGCCAGAGGTCATGGCAGCTGAAGCCAAGCAAGCCATAGCAGATGGCTATGACTCGATCAAAATAAAGGTGGGAGCTGATCTTCAGACAGATATCCAGCGAATCCGGGCTGTTCGGCAGGCAGTTGGCCCTGACGTAGGGCTGCGGGTGGACGCCAACCAAGGGTGGGAGAACCGTGCGAACTCCTTGCTTGTTATGAAACAGATCGAGGATTGTCACATTGATTGGATGGAGCAACCTGTCTTGGCAGATGATCTCGATGCTCTGGCGGATATTCGCAGGCAAACGACTACTCCAATTATGGTAGACGAGGGATTGCACGGGACGAAGGAAATGCGGGAAGTCATCGCGAAGAAAGCTGCAGATAAAGTAAACATCAAACTGATGAAAAGTGGAGGGATTTATCCTGCTCTCAAATTAGTGAATCAGGCGGAAATGGCCGGGATGGAGTGTCAGATTGGTTCGATGCTGGAGTCTTCGATTGGCAGTGCAGCCGGCGCTCATTTAGCGATTGCGAAGAAAAACATCATTTCCAACGAGTTGGCAGGACCTACTATCATTTCGCGGGATGTGGCTGAGCTTGCGATTCACGGAAGCCAAATTATCGTGACAGATCAGCCAGGCTTAGGTGTAGAGCTAGATGAAGCGGTGCTTGCCGACATAACGGTTAAGTCAGAGCAGGTCATCGGAGTGAAGCGGCAACCCGTATAGGGAGATGACTGAATGCAAAATACGCGCATAGAAATCGTAGAGACATTGACAGAAAGCCAGCTTCAGATGATCAAGGCAATGGAGCAGGAGGCTTTTGGTGTACATGGAGCGATTGATGAATGGGTGCTCGTACCACTCGCGAGACATGGCTGCGTTGCACTTTTCATGGAAGCGGAGGAGGCGTGTCCTGTAGGGGTATGCCAGCTCTTGAGGGATTTCCGTCAGCCGGACAAGTGCTACATGTATGGGTATTACATCCGAGCAGATCGGAAAGGGATGGGGTATGGGTTCTCTTTCTTGAACCGATTGTTGGAGCAGCTGCGTGAGGTTGGGTTTCGTCAGATTTGCCTGACCGTAAGCCCTGATAATACTGGAGCAGTCGGACTCTATCAAAAAGCAGGCTTTGCGGTTATCGAGAGACGGATTGCGGAATATGGTAGTGGAAACGATCGCTATTATATGGTGAAAACGCTATAAAAGGGAAGTCGCTTACGATGAGAACGGTTTCCTGTCTATCGGATCAGGGGGACAGCGCGGGATCTGCTTGATATTGTAACGCTCAATGTTCGCAGTGAAATTATGACCAACTTAGGCAATCCATTTGGAAAAACAGATGGGTGAACATTTTGATGATTACCGAAGTGGGATCGTACGCAAGATCGAAATGAACGACAAAGGCATGGGTGTATGCCTGGATTTTTTGCGAATATCGAAGCAAAACTGTTGGGGTGTCCGGAGTCCTTGGCGCACTTTGGACAGCAAGCCCTGATACAAAAGTAAGAGATGCTGCACATTACGCAGCCGATGAAGCAGGAATCTAAAAATAATTGAAAAGCCCTCCTTTGGAATATGGTCTTACCCCTGTCAAGTAGACAGTTTGAAACAAGCCCTCGTTTAGGTGTTCGTTGAAAATTAAGTTTTAGACTAAGCCTAATACATGAAACAGCGGCGACTTCAGACCCGATAATAAAGTCTTAAGCTCACCGCTGTTTTTATTGAACTATCGAACCCGTTAGTTCAATGAATTAAACCAGGCAGGATGTTATTCCCTAGCTTTCCGTTTAGCAACTCTTTGTATTTGTAACTTTATATTTTCAATTCTCTTTTGTGCTTTTTCTTTGATAAAATCTAACGACCTACTCCATTTCTTTATCTTATTTGTTTCATGATTCCATAAGTATACGTCAGGGTTTAATAACCCTGATCTCGTTTTTTGAAGAACCAGTTGATTTCCTGTATCACCAGCAGCGATTGAAATTAGATTTTCGTGCATGTATTCCCAACGTGCTTTTGTGTTTTCGTAAACGATATGATTTGATGTTTTCCGAGGATTTGATATATCAAAAACGGGGTGAAAATGCCAACCACCTGGTAGTTCTAGTCCATTAGATACTTTCCAAATCTCTTTTAATTGTTCGGGAAATTCCACTCCCAATTCTTCCGCGGCCGCCTTTATCATCTCTTCAGAAACACCAAGAGAAGGCTTTTCATTGATTTTATTATTTTTCATTGTCGTACCTCCTTTACTGCATCTTATCCAACCCATTGGGGTGTTCAAGCAAATGTTATTTCAACCATTATGTATCAAGCCGAACAAACCTGCCCGTTAGTGTAATGGCTCAAGTTAGTCTAAAGCATTATTTTCTTAGTCTACAAACTACATTTTCAAAGTCTAATACATTATTTTTAGTGAACACTAGGCAATTTGAGCTCGGTATTGTACCGGGCTCAGATTGTTTAAACGGACTTGAATACGCTCGTTATTATAAAAATGAATATATTGTTTTATTGCCTTTTGTACCTCTTCATCCTGCGTAAAAGTGTTTATGTACAAACATTCTGTCTTGAGATGGCTGAAAAAGCCTTCGATACAAGCGTTGTCTAGGCATTTTCCCTTCCTTGACATACTAACCGTAATATTAGATGCTTGAAGTAATTCGTTATATTTTTTTGACGTGTATTGGTATCCTTGATCACTGTGCAAGAGTAAGCCACTCACATCTCTTTTTTTAATAGCTGCTTTTACGGTATCCATTACAAGCTTTAGGTCATTTCGTTTGCTGATTCGGTAAGCAACGACCTCATTATTGAATAGATCGTAAATGACCGACAGATACAGACGACGTCCATTAAAGATTACAAACGTAATGTCCGTTGCCCATTTCTCCAGTGGACGTGAAGCAGCAAAATCACGATTTAATTTATTTTCGGAAACGACAACTTGCTCTCTTCGGCCAAAAAATTTACGTTTTTTCCGAATGCGTGCTTGAATTCCCAATTCCTTCATCAGTCGATACACGCGTTTGAGATTGATTTGAATGCCGTATGTTTTGTGGAGCCAAGCTTGTATCCGTGGGTACCCATAAATGCCTTTAAATCTTTGATAAGCAGCCGTGATGATCATTTTTAGTTTTTGTTCTTCCTTCTGCCTTTGGGACGGATACTCTTGGTAGCGCAGCCATTTATAATAGCCGCTTCTTGAAACTTGAGCAATCTTACAAAGAAGTGAAACAGGAAACCGTTTAGCCAACTCCGTAATGATCTTAAATTCTACTGTTTTCTCCCTGGTCTTTTTCCCTCCCTTCTGGCTTCTAAGAGCTTTTTTAAGAATTCTACCTCTGCCTCAAGTCGCTGTATTTTCTCCTCCCGGGGAAGAGATTTTTCACGAGTCCCCTCTGTTTTTCTTTTTCTCCCTCTACGATCCTCTAAACCTTTCAATCCATCATCTCTGTATTTTCTAACCCATCTGCGGAACATCCTTAAATCAAGACCGTATGTTTCTCTGATCTCCCTATAGGTAGTCCCTTGCTCGAAACATTCCACTACATGATGTTTGAATTCAAGGGAATACGTCTTTTTAGTACTGCTCATAAAAATTCCCCTCCAAGTAAACAGTAAAGGGCTTTCTTTTTACTGTCTACCTAAAGGGGATAATACCAATATTCCGGGGAGGGCTTTTCTTATGTATTACGATTGTTCGTAACACAAATTATTGCTGCTAAGTAAAGAATTGATGCTACTATGGCTCTTAAAAAGGATTCTTGATCTGTGTCATTGTTATAAATTGAAACAGAAGCAACTACCACAATGTGTCCAATGACGTAGACTAGAAGACCGTACAAAATTTTTTTAAGCATAGAAGATCATCCTAATTTTAGTAGTCAAAGCTATCGTAATCTGGAGAAGCCATTTCAATATCTGCAGCATAAGATACATTCATGTTAACTGAAGGAGTTGAACTTCCAGAGAAGCCAATTTCAATACCACTCGCATGAATTTGAACATGTCCATATTCTCCAACAACATTTGCTGAGCCATCGTCATCATTTTTATAAACTTTTGCGGTCAGTACAATTTCGTAGTCGTTTTTCATTGAGTCAATATCTACATCATAGGCAATTCCTTTTTCTGGGTCAACATCGTTTAATGCAACGTCATCACGATCAGATCCAAATGTTCTCATGATATAGCAGTCATCTTCGTATAACGTGAAATCATCTGACCAAGCGAGTGCAATTGCATCAGTAAATTCATAAAAAGGGTCTGTCAGCCATTCACCAGTGGCTACAAACTTAAAATTATCCTTGCTACGCTTTTCATTAATTCTTTTAGCAACAACACTCATTTTAAAATCGTCTTTGTCTAATGTTCGGAGCTTAACTTCGCCGGTATCCTCTTCATCAAGGTTTCTATAAACCTCCTGAATACTAACAATCTCGCCCTCCTCTTTACTTAATTCATAGATAGCAGCATCTGATAAACTATCAATTTGATCTGGAGTTATATGTTCAGCGAAATCCAATTTCTCCAGAGCTAAAACACGTTCTACAGTTGATAATGGTGTGAAATTCTCTTCTTGAGTTTCTTCTTTGGTGTTTTGTTTGTCAGAAGCGAAGGCAGGGTTGACAGTTAATAGAGACAAAACTGTGGCAATAGCTACGACTTTTTTCATCAAAAGCACCTCAATTCAGAAATTTAACCGCAAATCGAATATGTACCATATTTATCTAAAAATGAATCTATATAACAAACATACGATAAAAAAATTAACGCTTTGGTATTAGTTGTGAATTATTCAAATGACTTTTATTGATAGGTAACTACTAGTATAAGCGTAGACATTTCTCTCTATTGTTTGTTGGTGATTCATTGGCCTTGTACTCGTTGTAACCCGACCAAAATTAGGCACCGGACATGTTCCGGTGTTTTTTTGTGCACTTGACAATTGCAAGACGATGAATCATTATGTTTATTAAATAATAAACAAAAACTAATTTTGTCTATTTAATTCGGTATTTGAAAAGTGAGGGAGAAACGATGAATCGCGAAGAACTGAAACAACTGTATAAAGAATCGGAAACGCAGGCAGGGGTGTATCAGATTAAAAACACCAAAAACCAAAAAGTTTGGATCAGCGCCACCCGGAACCTCAAGACGATGAACGGAAAGCTGTTTACTCTCAAAATGGGTTCGCATATAAACAAGCAGCTTCAACAGGAATGGAATGAGTACGGAGAAGAGGCATTCGTCTTTGAAGTGTTGGAGGTTTTGAAAAAGAAGGAAGACGGATTCTTTGATGAAAAAGATGCCCTGAAGAAACTGGAACAAAAATGGCTCGACCAGCTCCAGCCGTACGGAGAGCGCGGATACAATCAGGAAAAAAAGAAAGAGCAATAATCAAACGAAAAGAGGGAAAGAAAATGAAAATACCTACGAACTTGAACCATAAGCCTGTTGTCGTGTCGGATAACTATGAGCGCGTTGATGGTCGATTAGCCAGAAACACAGATGTGAAAGCACTTTCTCTGGGAGTGGCAGAGGGCAACTCCAGAAGAAAGGTCGATATATCTGCCAAGGTATGGAGATACACGGGAGAAGAATGGTCAAAACAATCGGAGGAACTGCCTCTCCATCGCGTTCTTGATATGTCCATACTGATTTGTCGGTCTTTGGCTCATTTTCGCGACGCATACAGATATGAGCATTATTATGACCCGCAGGAGCCCGTCATCGACCGGGTTGCCCTGCAAGGGGACGCAATGAACGTGGCGATATGTACGGACAATGAGAGTCTTCATGAAGACATTAAGCTGTTCAGCCAAGGGCTGAGTAACGACGATGAGCTGATCGGCGAACGTCTGCGCACATTATCAAAACTATTAAAGGATATGGGGTATTGAAATGTTTTCCAATGTTTATGTTCGAACGATTATCCTCTCCCGTGTGCTGCTGCATTTGGGGATTTGGATCCGAAATTATGCCGTTCTACTTTTCGTTAGCGAATTGACGAATAATAATTCGGTTTATGTATCACTGATTTCGGTTGCGGAATTCGCCCCCATTTTTCTATTCGGCCTGATTGGCGGAACTTTTGCCGATCGATGGAGGCCGAAGCGGACAATGGTTTGGAGTGATCTGCTGTCTGCCGTGTCCGTCGGGGCTGTGCTGCTTGTACTCATGAATGGGGGATGGATGACACTTCTCATCGGAACATTTATTTCCGCCAGCCTGTCTCAATTTTCTCAACCCTCGGCGATGAAACTGTACAAGCATCATGTGCCAGCTGAACAACTGCAGGGCGCGATGGCCATGTCCCAAACGCTTGTCGCTGTCTTTACGGTTTTAGGTCCGGTCATCGGCACGTTTATTTTCATCCAGTTTGGAATTACAGTCTCTCTGATTTTGACAGCCGTTCTGTTCCTAGGGTCTTCCCTTATCTTAGCGACGCTTCCCCGTGACGTGGAGGAACCGAAGTCTGATGATGCTGGCGGCTTCATAAAGGAATTGAAGGCCGGACTGCACTATATCGGGTCCAATCAATCCTTACGAACTCTCTGTCTGACTTTCTTCGCTGTCGGTTTGGCGTCAGGTCTGACACAGCCGCTTCAGATATTCCTTGTCATCGAGAATTTGGGACAGGACAAACAATTTTTGCAGTGGTTGGTTATGACCAACGGGTTAGCCATGTTGGCAGGAGGAGCAATCATAATCGGGATAGCCAAAAAGGTAAGGCCACAGATGTTGCTCATGGTAGGCTTGCTTGTCTCTGCCGCTTGCACGATGGTAGTAGGGGTTACCACAACGATTTGGTTGATGATTGTTCTATTAGTGATCAGCGGTTTCTTTTTCCCTTGTATTCAAAGCGGAATCCAGACGCTACTTGTACGGAACACAGAAGGGGCATTTATGGGCCGGGTATCTGGTGCGATCACGCCTGTTTTTATGGGGATGATGGTGATTGGCATGTTTATATCCGGCTATTTAAAAGAGACGTTTTCTCTAGTTGCGGTATATGTGGTGAGCGGGGTTTTGATTATGATCGGTGCGGCTTTGCTGCTGCCTCTTCTTGTTGAGAAAAAGAGCAAAGATGCGAAGAACCCGGCACTATGAGGGGAGTAGAAATGTAATGACTGAAAATGGAACATATGATTTGTCACCCGAAAGACAGCTGACGGATGCAGAAAAAAAGCTTGTTTGGAAAAAGCCTTTCACTCATAAGGTCAGTGAAGAAGAACAGCGCATTAGTAATGAAATCAAACGCAACTGGAATCGCGGAGAAATGAAAATCGCCAATATATTATTAGAAGGTGACGCTGGTTCTGGGAAAACACAACTAGCCAAAGCATTATCGGCTAATTTCGGGCTGCCATATACGAAAGTGACTTGTTTTGCTGATATGGATAAATCGGATATTATTGGCGCTATTTTGCCGGTAATTTCTTCTGAACGTTTAGAGAAAATGGAGCCTGCCGAGCAAACGGTATGGAAAGCATTATATGAAAGCGATGGGTTTCAAAGCATATCTGAAATTTTAATGGATGCACTGGGGATTACTCAGGAACAGGCAGCTTTAAAGATGAAGCAATTACTGAAGCTTACAGCAGCGGAAAACACCGATGGCGAAGCGATTGAGTACCGATTTTACCCTTCGGAAATCGTCAGGGCCTATCAAAAGGGTTATCTTCTGGAAATCCAAGAACCAAACGTTATTCGTGATGCTGCGGTGTTAATGGCATTAAATTCTGCCTTGGAGCTGGATGGCAGCATCAATCTTCCCACCGAGATTATACGCAGGCACCCGGACTTCATTGCGGTGATCACAACAAACCGCAGTTATGCGGGAACCAGACCGTTAAACGAAGCGCTGCGTGACAGGGTTCAACATACGGAAAAGATGGACCTGCCGACCAAAGAAATCATGATCGAACGTGTAATGGCCAAAACCGGTTTTCAAGATGGAAAGGTGCTGGGGATTTTAGCGGACATGATTATGGTTTTAGACAGAACAGCGAGGGCCAATGCGATCAAGGGCGTGGCTGGAATGCGTTCCTTTTTCTACTGGGCAGATGCAATTGCAGGAGGAGCTTCCGCAAAGGAATCTCTTTATCATAAGGTCATCTACAAGATAACAACCGATTCGGAAGAAATAAAGCTTTTGGAAGAAGCACTAAAAAATCATGGTTTGTTTGCTAGCTTGGAAGAAGCCGAGATTGAGTTAAAAAAAAACGAAAATCTGACGACGCCATAGAGATCAGAACATGGGGAGGTATAGACGACACTGATTTTGGCAAAGACAACCAGGTAGAGGAAAAGGGAATCGCATTGAAAAAATCTGCCGATAGTGACGAAAGCTCTTCCCGTGTCTCTGATGATTCTACCCATATGGAACGTTCAGGTTTGGGAGAAGATGGCTCTCCTAAATATCATCAGGCAAATCCTGAATCCATGTCAGAGGAAGCGAAACAAAAGGAACGCGATTTCCGTAAAAAGCTGAATCGAGATGCAAGAGAGGTCATTTCTGATTCGATTCATAAAAAAGTAAAGCTCATTGTTCACCGTCCAGACTACGATGAGGAAAACCAACAGGAATATGTTCGTCTTTGTCAGGGACTCATGCCTATCGTGCAAGAGATTGCTAGAAAGACACTTCCGTATCTGGAACATGAGATATCTTCCGACTTTGCGAGGAATCGTTACTACGGCAGCAAATTTCAAGCAGACAGCGTTGCTTACAGGGATTACAAGTATTTTGCCAAGAAACGTCCTCCAACAGAATCCCCTTCTCTTGTAGTTGGTCTACGGGTTGATGAATCGGCATCTATGTCAGCTTACGGGAGATTAGAAGCAGCAAAACGAGCAGTGATCGCCGTGTATGAATATTGTCAGCTTTGTCATATCCCCATTTTGATCTACGGCGATACTGCGGATGTTTCCAGATTGGAGCAAATGTCGATCTTTGCCTATGCCGACTTCGATAAAGCGGATGCCAATGATCGCTTCAGGTTAATGAGAATTCATGCGAGAAGTAATAATCGCGATGGCATGGCTCTTAGAATTATGGCGGAACGATTAGCCGCTTCCCCCCAAAAAACAAAACTGTTGATTAGCATAAGTGACGGACAACCGAAAGCAATGGATGACTATACTGGAAGTTACGCTGTTACAGATATGAGACAGACCATACAGGAATATGAACGAAAAGGAGTTACATTTCTTGCAGCAGCAATCGGTCAAGACAAGGATGTGATAAGTGAAATCTATGGGAATGAAAGATTTTTGGATATTACAAATTTACATGAGTTCCCTGCAAAGTTAGTTCGGATTATCGCTCGGTATTTATGATTAAAGCGCGGGCATCTCTCTCTATCTGTGTCGCATAGAGAGGATGCCCGCGCTCTATTATTTTTCAATATACGCGTATTTAAAGTAGGAACCGCCGAGAGGGAAGATTACAAAGTCCTTCACCTTGTCGCTTTTCACATAAGCATTGCCGCGGAAGTGCAGTGGTGCCAGCGGCATTTCTTCCATGAGAATTTTTTCGGCGTCAAACATCAGCTGCTTGCGCTTTTGCTCGTCGGTCTCATAGTAGCTCTTATTGAGCAGATCGCGGTATTCCTTGTTGTCGAAGCGAACGACGTTGTTGCCACCCAAGTCCTTGTACATTTCGAGGAAATTGATCGGGTCGTTGAAATCGGCTCCCCATAGCCAGATGCCGAAGTCGTATTTGCCATTTTGGACATCCTCGTTGAACACTTTCCATTCTGAGGTGCGAATATCAATGTCGACCCCCAGTGTTTTCTTCCACTCGTCTTGGAGTGCTTGAGCCAGCTTCTTGTCCGTTTCTCCGGTGTCGTAGTAGTACGTGACTTTAGGGAATTGCGTCAGCCCGAGTTCTTTCATGCCTTCTGCCAAAAGCTGCTTGGCCTTCGTCACATCTTCTTTAAAGTAGCCATCCGGATTCAACCCCATGGAAACGGGAACCCAGCCATAAGCTGGTGGAACACCGGTCTGTAGGATGTTATCTACCAATTGCTGTCGGTTGATGGAATACGAAAACGCTTGGCGAATCTTTTTGTTGGTAAAAGGGGGCTTTTCTGTATTGAAGATGACGGCTTTGGTGCCGGGGTTATCTGCGACGAGCAGCTTACCTTCTTCTTTAATCTGTCCGACTGCATCCGGTGACAAGCCAAAGGAAGGGTAGCCTCCCCAATCCAGATCGCCATTTTCAAACATGGACAGGGCGGTGTTGTTATCCTCGATGATGACAATATGGATCTGATCTAGCTTGACGTTGGTGCTGTCCCAATAAGTAGGGCTTTTGCTGAAGGTGAGCTTGGACTTGTGCTCCCACGTATCCATGATAAACGGGCCATTGCCAACAATTGTTTTGGCTTCTGTTGCCCACTGGGGGTTGCTCTCGATTGTCTTTTTATGAAGTGGGTAGTAGGTAGTGAATGAGGTCAATTCGCGGAAGAACGGTGTTGGTGAGCGCAAGGTGAAATCTAATGTGTAGTCGTCCTTTGCCTTTACCCCGACGTCTTCTGGCTTGCCTTTTCCGGAGTAAAAGTCTTCGCCCCCCTTGATATAGAAGAGCTGATACGCGTAGCCGGAAGCGGTTTTGGGATCGAGATTGTGCTTGATGGCGTACTCAAAATCGTGAGCGGTAACAGGATCGCCATTGCTCCATTTGGCGTCCTTTCGAATGGTAAAAGTAAAGTGAGTGAAGTCAGGAGTGTGCGTGTAGCTTTCCGCGATGGCGTTGATCATCTGGCCTTGACGGTCGACGGTGGTCAGTCCTTCGAAGGTGAGATTGATCATGTCCATCGAGGTCGAATCTGTTGCAATGCCGGCATCCATCGTAGACGGCTCCCCGGTGATGCTCCATTGCAAGACCATTGGCTCTGAAGTAGTAGGCTTAGCTGTTGTTTCCGCTGGAGGGGATTGGACATTGTCGGCGGGCTTCGAGCTACAGCCGACTGAGAGACTAAACAACAAAACAGCAGTAGAAATGCCTAGTAGCCACTTGTTCATACTGTCCTCCTGTTAAATTATTTGAAAAATAAGAAAATTTATAGTTCCTCAAAAGAATAAAGCACAGCAATCAGTCAGTCATTCAACATAATGTATAAATATTCACCGAAAATCACAGGTACATGTCGGAATAAATTCATACAATTTGTCCGTTACTTCAGTAACGATTGATCTGAATGGACAACAAAAGCCACCCGCAAAAGGTGGCTTTGTCATTGGGAGGGAAGAAAGGATTACTTGTTCATCGGCAAAACACCATCGCGCGATTTTCTCGTCCAAGGTGTTCCGAGATAAGAAAGTGCCCAGCGATCAAGACCATACCAGCCCGCAACCTTCCAAGCCAGAACGAGCCAAGTGGCAAAAACAAAAAGGAGTGGGTTGGTGCTGACCGTTCCTGCGAACAGAAAGCTGACGTTCATCAAGCCGCCGAAAAACGCTGCGATCCCTGTCAGGCATCCGAGGATCAAGCCGAGTCCGACGAGTACCTCACCCCAAGCAACGAGGAAGCCGAACACCTTGGCATTTGGCAATACCATATTTTCCAGGAACCAGGCGTACCACCCCGTTACGTCCTTTCCTTCGGCTGCTTTTGCCAAGGAGCCTTTTACGAATCCTTGAATCGCACCGCCAGCCGCATCTCCGGTCCAGCTATCGGACTGGACTTTTTTCCATCCCGCAGTAATCCATGAATAGCCGACATACAGTCTGATGATCAACCAGAGCGCAGCCGATTTTGTGCTGGTGAATAGGAAGTGTGAAACAGGATTTTCAGGAATAATAATTTCGTTTTGACGATTTTGCATGTGGGTGTCCTCCTACATACGTTTTGCACATCTTTGTTCGAGCTGATTTTAACATAACAAATGGCGGTGTAGTGCCGTTTTGGGTATAAGTTCATACGGTGTTCATTGACACTATAAGCACGGTGTTAATGGTAAATCCTAGTGTGTATATTGCCAAAATACAGTAAACTCATGAAAGGATTGACAAGTTAAGATGTGGTAAATTATGTTAAGTTATGTTAAAAAATAAAACTTCTTGGAGCAGACTTATGAAACGAATGTGGAAATCTTTTCGTACTAAGCTTACCTTGATGATTTCTTTATTTACGATGCTGGTAGCCATTGTGTTGTCTATTATTGACTATGCTCAGTTCAAGGCGAATATTATTTCTGACCAAGCGGTACAGTACCAGCTGGTAGAGGATCATGTCACGAATTCAGTGAAGAATGTGGATATGGCATACGGCGTCTTTGAGAAAGACATGGAAACCCGCATGCAGCAAACACTGCAAGTGTTAACAAATAATTATCGGCAAAACCCAGGGGTGGAGACATGGGACTATGCAGCCCTGCGTGAGCAGTATGGGATGGATATTTTCATCATTGACCGAAATATCAAGGTCGTTCATTCCAGCGTCAAAACCGATATTGGGCTTGATTTCAGCAATGCTGGGGCATTTACGGAGCTGTTGAAAAAGCGGATCGATGGAAATGAGTTTTCTGCCGATGGCATGGAGGTTTCCGTCAATACAGGTCAAATCAAAAAGTTCGCTTATCTGCCTACGTTTGACCAGAAGTACCTGTTTGAAGTCAGTGTGAATTTGCAGGACAGCGCGCTTTTCCAGACCTTTAATTTCTTGGCTGTGTCCCAGGCGATCACGGAGAAATACGACATGGTGAAAGACATTCTGGTCTTTTCTCATGATGGTTACGCTTTGGGGAGAACAGGGAGCGACGGGAAAGCCTTGCGGGTGATTGATAGTCACTTGCCGATTTTTACGGAAGCATACCAATCACAAGAGATCAAAGAGTTTCATGAAAAAACAGAGGAGAAAGATCTCACTTATCGCCTCGTCCCGTACAAGCTAGGCAAAGATTCCAATGATCTCAGCCGATCACGTGTCATCAAGATTGTGTATGATAATACGGAGCTGAACCAGAAGCTGGCGGACAATCTGGAGTCCGTTGTCTGGAAGCTGGTATGTTCCGTGGCAGGAGCGTTGCTTCTATCCTTCTTGCTGAGTCGCTGGATTACCCGCCCGATTGATCAAATGAGGGAGATCATTACGCAGACGGCTCAATTTGATTTGCGAGAAAAAATAGCGGTGAACGAGCAGGGCACGCAGGATGAGATAGGATTGACGGCACAGTCGATCATTGTCATGCGCGAGCAATTGAGTGAGGTTGTGAGCAAGCTGGCAGCGGTGTCCCGCTCGATCGCTGAAAATGCGCAAAGCGCGAAGCAAGCTACGAACAAAGTAAGCGAGCAGTCCAGCGGAACAGCGGAGGCTACGGGCATCTTGCTCGCCCATATGCAGGAGACGATGGCGGCCACAGAAGAGATGAATGCGACCTTGAACGACATGGAGACCGTCATTCACTCGATTACGAAAAGAACGGAAGTAGCGGCTGCGACCGCGCAGGATGTCAGCTCTCGGGCAACTGCTTTACGGGAACATGCATTGGCTGCGGATAAAATGACGACAGAGCTGTATATGAATGTGAAGGCACAAACGGAAATTGCGATCAGCGACTCGAAGGAATCGATGGAAAAAATCAACCTGTTGGCAGAGGCGATACTCACAATCTCCGAGCAGACGAATCTGTTGGCATTGAATGCGGCGATTGAAGCTGCACGTGCGGGAGACAGCGGTAGAGGGTTTTCTGTCGTAGCGGATGAGATACGCAGACTGGCGACGCAATCGTCTGAGGTCGTGATTGATATTCAACGCATTATCCAGGTCACGGGCGAATCCGTAGACAATTTGGCGACTCATTCGTCGAGCGTATTGGACTTTATCGAAACGCGGGTCATTCCTGACTATGATAGCATGATGGAAACATCGGAGAAGTACAATTTGGATGCGCATCGTTTCTATACGTTGCTGGAAGAATTCAATGCGTCTTTTGAAGAGTTGAATTCTACAATCAGCAGTGTGGTTTCTGTCGTGGAGCAAGTGACGAACTCGATGGAGGAAAGTGCCCACAGTGTGGAGTCGATCACAGAGCAATCTCGCATTATTGCGGATAACAATCAACAGGTCGCGGCTATTTCAGAGCGAAATGTCGGCTTGACGCAGACGATGGAAGAGATCGTGCATCGGTTCAAAATCTAAGAGTGCCCCCCTTTCTAGTGAAAAATGGAAGGGGGGTTTGTTAATATATTTTCAGGAAGGATGTAGGGCTGAAAATAAAAAGGTTCTACGGAGGGTATGTATGAAAACCTTTATTTACATGGTCAGGCATGGAGAATCACCAAAAAACGAAGGGGACGAAAGAACACGAGGACTGACTGAAAAAGGTTGGTCAGATGCCCGTATCATTACTCAATTGTTGAAAGACGAGGGGATAGATGCGTTCATTTCAAGTCCGTATCAAAGGGCAATGGCAACCATAGAAGAACTAGCCCAGTCCCTAGGGAGAGAGATCGTCGTTTTAGAAGAGCTGAGAGAACTCGTTTTTATCGGAAACAATCAAATCATGGCTGATAGCGAATTGTATCCATTAGTAAAGAGGATGTTTACTGAGCCAGACTTTTCTTTACTTGGAGGAGAGTCCATCGCAATTTGCCGGAATCGTGTTGTAAGTGCGTTGCGAAAAATTTTAGAGCAATATAGAGGACAGAAAGTTGTAATCGGAACGCATGGTGCCGTTATGACATTGATGATGGGGTACTTTGACAGTCAGTACGATTTGGATTTTTTATTGACGACGTCCAAACCTGATATTTACAAAATGGAGTTTCAGGGTGAAGTGCTCGTGGAAACGAAGCGATTATGGAGGAACTGACTTCCTATAGGAAAGAGGAGGCTTACCATATGGATAAAAGAGAGTATATCAAGAGTGGTTTTGAAGCTTACTATGCTCGATATAACCAAGTGACAGAGGAAGGTTTTTGCAGATGGATCCGGCCAGACGTCCCTGATGTCATGAAGGTAGCTGATATCGATGAAGAATGGTCCAGATGGAAGCTGGTTCCTTCTAGCGTAAGTCACGAGGATGTGGCTGCACTCGAAGAAGAATTTGGGCTGAAATTCCCGGAGTGGTATAAAGCCTTCATTTCTACTTACCATCATTATTTCGACGTCATTCCTGAACAAGGGATTGATGAGCCTTTTGA
This sequence comes from Brevibacillus sp. BC25, assembly GCF_000282075.1. NCBI lineage: Bacteria > Bacillati > Bacillota > Bacilli > Caryophanales > Paenibacillaceae > Brevibacillus > Brevibacillus sp. BC25. The sequence continues at coordinate 36,122 of NZ_AKIX01000055.1, read as the reverse complement.
TCGTATTAAGGATATGTACAACCCGTTACTTTGCAAGTTAGGCTACCTTCCTTTTTCATGGGATACGGAGTACGGTAAACTAGGATGTATCGATTTACAAGAAAGTCCAGATGAAGAGAAGTGTGCAATCTATGAGATTGACCATGAAATTTTGTTTGAAATGGATGACGAAAATACAGAACGCAACGAACTGAAAGAATCACTGATTTTTTTATATCCGAATTTCAAAACTTATTTTGACCACACTTTTTTAGATCGTGCATGACGCGAAAATAAACCCTCTTTCACGAAAATAGGAAAGAGGGTTTTGCTTGTGAGGTTTTTGTGAGAATCGTTTTGTTACGCTAGGAGCCGACTACGACTCTATGAATCTTAGCTTATCAGGGTTTCTGACAAAGTATAGGTTACGAATGACTCCGTGTTCGATATGCAAAAACACCACGGTGTCGATTCTGCCGTCCTGTCTAATCAGAAAGCCAGTCTGGTTGTTCAAAGGTACGAGCTCTACAGAGAAATCTGGACGCTTCGAGAGGCTGCGTATCAAGCCGAATAAGAAGGAAGCCACGCGTTCGCCAGACAAGATCGGATGCAGGGCTGCGGTGACCTTGCCGCCGCCGTCGGAGAGCAATACCGCATCTGTGGCAAGCAGAGTGAGCAATGTCTCGACATTTCCGTGCTCCAACGCAGACAGAAAACGGCCGATCCATTCTTCGCCGAGCTCTTTTTCTGGGGTGAGATGAGATTCCTCTGGGTCAATCCCCATTTTCTTTTTAGCTCGACTAACAATCTTGCGGCAATTCGCTTCGGTTTTTCCAACCAGCTCGGCAATCTCGTCGTATTGGAAGTCAAAGGCTTCTCGCAGAACGAATACCGCTCGTTCTGGGGGAGACAGCCTCTCCAACAGGACGAGCATCGCGTAGGATAGCAAGTCTTTGGTGATGACAGAATCATAGCTGTCTGCATCAGGGGTAGAGATGGGCTCTGGTAGCCACGGTCCAGTATACAGCTCTCGTTTTTTGCGGGCCGATTTTAACAAATCGAGGCAGCGGTTTGTGGTCATTTTGCACAGGTAGGCCTTCGGTTCGGCCATCTGTTCTAGCGAGACATCATGGGCCTTCACGAATACGTCCTGCACGATATCCTCCGCATCTGTGGCCGAGCCGAGCATCTGATAGGCGAGGCGGAACATGAGCCCCTTATATTGTTTGTACAGAGCCTCCATGGCTGTGTCACTTCCTCTTGTATCTTCGTACGTCCCTATTTTTTCCTATTTTATCATGCTGGCAACATTCCAGGTGAACTGGCGAAGCTTCCACCCCAATTTCCCTGTCAAAATGATATCGAGTCCCCATTTTCTCGTCCAAACCATTCCGCGTTCAGGGCCGAGTCCGACGCAGTAAATGTCCATGTAGCTTTTGTGTGCGAGGGCAGGGGTGCCGTCCAAATCCGCCAGCACAACTTTGCCCAAACGTATCGCCTGCCCGGAGGCTTCCTTACATGTCATCGTGTCCGCTTGCCCGCTGGTTGGATCTACGATGCGCGCACAATCGCCAATACTGTACACCCCCGGTGTTCCCGCTACACGATAGGATTCATCGACGACCACCTGTCCGTGTGTGGTCAGTGGCACGCCCATGCTGCGCAATGCGGGATTGGGCAAGAGTCCGAGCGACCAGACACACAACCCGACAGCAAGCGTGCGACCACGGTCCAGCGTCAGCATTCCGTCCCGTTCATGAAGTGCCTTTTGACCATGCAGAATGGTAACGCCGCCATCTGTGAGTGCACTCTCCAGCTTGCGCCCCATTTTGGCAGGGCCTTCCGTAAACAAACGATTTTGTGCGTTGATGAGATAGACGTTGACTTCATCAGGATGGATGCCGAGGTACTTCGCTTCCTCGCGCATAGCGAAAGCCAGCTCCGCAGCGGTCTCCATCCCGCTGATACCCGCTCCCGCAACGGCTATTGTTAACAATCGCTCACGTTCTAATGGCTGTTTCTCATGGACGGCTTGGCGCATGTTGGCAAGCCACTTATCCCGAACCGCTTCGGCCGCCTCGACGCCCGTCAAAGCGATGCCGCCTTGTTCTGGCTCCGGTTGGCGAATGACGCTTCCTACTGCCAGAATGAGCATGTCGTAGGGCAACGCCTGTTCTTGACCATTTTTGTTCCGGAATAAGAGGGTCTTCTCCTTCCCTTCGATCGACGTGACTGTACCTTGGACGAATTCGACGCCCTCTGGAAACAGGCTTTTTAGCGGAATCGAGATATCTGTTTTGGCAGCAGCTGGTTTGAACAACAGGACTTTGCGAAGGTGATGAGGCTCTCTATCGATTAAGATGAAGCGGATCGGGCGTCCTTTGCACGTCTCGCGAACAGCTTTTAGTGCGTGGATACCAGCGTACCCGCCTCCGACAATCACACATGTTTGTTCTTTCATGCTTAATCAGCTCCTCGTTTGGTTTGACCATATAACGAGAGAGGGAGCGATTGTGTGACACACCGCAAGAGGAAAATGTCGAGGAAAATCGAATAGGGATTAGATGGGAAGATAGACATCTGAATTCGTAGGAGGATTCCAAGCATGTCATACAACATCTACACTTTCGCACAAAGATCAGATTTAAACGATCAAGCTGATGCACTAATCGAAGCAAGCTGGTCTGCCTTCATGCTAAATGACGAAGTGGCTAACGAATATTACGGTCATCTGTATGACTGGTTCTCTCCTTATCAATTCATGCTGACGGACGAAGCTGACAAGGTGATCGCTGTAGGAAATGCGATTCCATTTTATTGGGATGGCACTGCGGAAGGGCTGCCAAAAGGGTGGGATGATGTCTTTCTGCAAGGGATTGAAGACTACCGCCAAGAAATACAGCCAAACGCGTTATCGGCACTCTCCATCTCCATCGATCCCCACTATCGTGGACACGGTCTCAGCAAGCAGATGGTTACGGCGATGAAGGATATCGCCAAGGAAAATGGCTTGGCATACTTGGTGGCACCCGTACGTCCATCGCTCAAGCACAAGTACCCGCTCACGCCCATGGACAAGTACGTTCAGTGGAAAACGACCGACGACGCCCCGTTTGATCCGTGGGTGCGCACGCATTGGAAACTGGGAGCGACGATCATGCAGGTTGCGCCGGAATCCATGCTGATCAAAGGAAGCCTGACGGATTGGGAAAGCTGGACAGGGATGAAATTCCCGGAGTCCGGATCGTACATCATTCCAGACGCATTAGTTCCCGTGCAGGTTGACGTAGAAAAGGACGAAGTCATATATATCGAGCCGAATATTTGGATGCAGCATTTTTTGTAGAGCGATCAGGAAGTCGTTCTCCTGATGGCCCTCATTACGGCAATGTTTTAATCAGTGGAGCCGAAGCAGTGCGCGAAGAACAAACAGCGAAGTAGCCGTTGTGGAAATCACAGCGGTTTTTTTTGCATTTTCTGTCACCTTTTTGCCGTGAGACGGATCATACCTAATAGCAAGCAATCAACGGATGAGGTGAACGGGTTGAACGAAGCAGAAACAATGCCAGCGAGTCTGGAGGTTACACGGGAAGCCAGACTGAAATGGCTGATGCAGCATTACGGGGAGAAGATTTTTCATCTGGTGAGTCTCACGGTAAAGAACCATGCCTTGGCGGACGATATTACCCAAAACGTGTTTATCCAAGCATATCGGCATCTCGATCAGTTCCGCGGGGACGGTCAGATCAAGCATTGGCTCTACAAGATCGCGATGAATGAAAGCAAAAAGCATTTTCGGTCGTGGTCCTTTCGCAACATTTTTCCGACGATGGATGATCATCTGGGCGACCTGATGGATCGGCAGGCAAACAATCAGGTAGAGGAAGAGATTTTGAACCGGGTGAAGCGGGAAGAGGTCGTCACGTATATTCAATCCCTCGCACTGAAGTACAGGCAGGTTATCCTCTTGCACTATTACGAAGACCTGTCGATTGCGGAAGTGGCGGACATTCTCGCGGTTTCGCAGGAGGTCGTCCGTACGCGTTTGCATCGAGCCAGGAAGCAATTGAAGGAGACTATGTCGAAGGAGGTAAAAGGATGAGCGACGATCGCATGTGGAAGGAATGGAGTCAATCAGCAAAGCAATCCGTTCGTGAAAAATATCCGTTTCATTTGGAAAAATTCGAGCAGGAAGTACTCACAAAAATTCAGCGTGAGAAGCGTCGCCGTCGCTGGCAGGTAACCTCTTGGGCAGCTGGAGTGGCAGTTGTCGCTACCTTTTTCTTCCAGATTGTTCAGCCCTTCGATGGAAGCTTGTGGGGACTGACTGGTGCAGAGCGAGGCCAGGAAGTATTTGAATGGATCACACCCGACGAAGGTTTCATGCATGCTTTGAAGAACGGCTATCCGATTCTGCCTGAGGTGAAGTTGGAGAAGGACGGTTTTGTTTATCAGATCAGGGATGCCATGGTCGATGACAGACGGATTACGTTTACGCTGTTAATCTCCGGTGAAAAAATGGAGGAGATTGCGCGAATTCCAGACGAATCGAAAAGAAGCGAGATGCTTTATGGGAGTCTTCGTGTAGATTTGGGGGAGCTGATAGAAGTAGGTCATGCTCCGAAAGATTTTCAATTAATCGATGGTGTGCATTATCTTATCATCAAACCGAATTACCGAATTGACGAGAAAAAAATGCGGGAGTTCATGAATCAGACGAAGCCTGTTCTGCCTGTGCAAATTGTAGATATGCGCAAGAAAGAAGCTGATGAAGTGGTAGCCGAGCTGTTGCTGCCTCTGCCAAGGTCCGTCACTGTAACAGAAAAAGCAATCCAACCGGATACAGAAGTAGAGGCTGTGCTAGAAACAGACAGCCTGTTGACGAGGCTGAAAGTAAATCAGATCATAGCCTCTCCGACGGTGATGGAAGCGGAGCTGGAAGCTGCTTTGCAGGATGGATTCGAGCTGTATCGCTTGGAGAATGTGAAGCTGGTAGATGGGAAGGGAAAGGAATATCCGGCAATTGACGACCGAATCAATGAGAATCTGGAGCGGGTTCGAGGTGGCGATGCTACCGGGATTCAGGGCAGCGACAAGTATACAATGCAGTTTTTCCCATCTCTCTTCTTTGAAGATGTACCGGAAAAACTCGAGCTTCGATTCGACGAGGTAACTGCGAATAAGTCCATTAGAGAAAATATCGTGCTTGATCTGAATGCCAAATATCCGCAAAGCATTCCGTTTGGAAAAAAGAATAAGCTGAACATAGAAAAGGCGTATTACGACAAAGGGAAGCTGTTCATCGTTATTCCAAACCAGGCACCGGAAGACATTAACCTGCGAGTAGAAGGTCAGTACTACAAGGATTTTATGATCGCAAAAAATTTGGAGACTGTTTCGATTGTCTTCGAGGTACCCAAACAGGATACGTACAAGGTAGAGATGAGTGGTCTGGAGTTTGAGAGATTCGCCTTGGATAGCGTTATACCTATTACAAAATAAATAAGATTCCACTGGAAGATTCACGAAAAAGCCTTTGCACGAACCAGGAGGTCTGGTATTGTGCAAAGGCTTTTTGTTGTTTTTTACACCCAACCGAGTGCTCTTGCCGCCTGGGCAGTCAAGAACGTTACTCCGATCGCAATGACTAGAGGAATGAGTGCGGAAAGCACCGTCCATTTCACACTTTTCGTTTCCTTGTAAATATTGAACAAGGTTGTGCCGCAAGGGTAATGAAGCAGAGAGAACAACATCATATTGAGTGCTGTCAACCATGTCCACCCATGCTGCAAGAAGACATCCTTGATATTGTCGATCCCCTCCACATCCACCATGGCACCGGAGGACATATACCCCATCAGAAGGATCGGCAGCACGATTTCATTAGCGGGTAGACCGAGAATAAAAGCCATGAGAATATAGCCATCGAGACCAATGATTTGCGCAAACGGATCAAAAAAGGCAGCCATATGCGCGAGGATGCTGTCTCCACCGACATAGATATTGCCTAATATCCAAGTGAGGATACCGGCAGGGGCGGCCACAATGACGGCCCTTTTCAGCACGCTCCACGATTTATCTTTGCTCGCAATCAGGATGGTTTTCCAAATCTGCGGACGCCGATATGGGGGCAGCTCCAGCGTATAGTGTGTCGGTACTCCGCGCAAGGCTGTTTTGGATAGCGTCCAGGAAACCGTAAGAGTGATAACGATTCCAAAAATAACCATTCCCATCACGATGAGAGCAGTGGTCAGTGATTGCCAGCCACTAGTCGCGCTGGTCGCCATAAACAGTGAAGCCAATAGGATCAAGGTAGGCCAGCGACCATTACACGGGACGAAATTATTGGTCAGAATCGCCAGCATTCGCTCCCGAGGAGATTCGATAATCCTGGTGGAAAGGATGGCAGCTGCGTTACAGCCAAACCCCATCGACATGGTTAATGCCTGTTTTCCGTGTCCGCCGGCGTTTTTGAACAGACGATCCATGTTGAACGCGACACGCGGCAGATATCCGAAGTTCTCGAGCAGGGCAAAGACTGGGAAAAAGATAGCCATCGGAGGCAGCATGACGCTGACAACCCATGAGGTACCGCGAAAGAATCCGAGAATCAGAATCCCGTGCAGCCAATCAGGTGCATGTACAGCTTGAAAGCCAGCAGTTAGATAACCCTCGACAACACCGAACATGTCGGCAAGCATTCCGGATGGAACATTGGCACCTGCGATCGTGATCCAGAACACCGCACCTAAAATCGTCAGCATGATGGGGTAGCCCCATAGTTTGGACGTCACAATTTTATCCAGCTTATATGCACTAGTCAGCTTTTGCTTATCTTCGTATGTCACAGCTTCCTTACAAATGCTGCGACTGGTGCGGTAAATGTCACTCACAATCGTGTCCCGAATTGCACTTCCTTCCACTGAGCTCCGGGCCTCGGAAAGAAGCGCATCAAGGGAATCAGACGGATTAGTGGCAAACGGTTCGGCCATGGGTCAAAGGCTCCTTTCTTGCAGCTGTAGCCGGATCTTGCATGCGATCTCTCAAGGTTCGCAACAAACTTTCATCTCCATCTAACAACCGCAGAGCGATCCATCTTGTCGGAAAACGGCTACCCAAGGTTTTCTCGATTAGCGGCTCCAACTGTGCCAGCTTGGATTCAATCTGTTCACTGTAGGTTATCTGTACAGGACTGGGCACGATTGTTCCGTTCGCTACTTTTTCCACCAGATCGAGCAAATTCTCGATCCCGATATGATTTCTGGCGGAAATGGCGACACAGGGAACACCTAATCTTTGCGAGATTTTTTCCAGATCAATATGAATGCCAAGCTTTTTCGCCTCATCGATCAAATTGACGCATACGACGACGTGGGGGGTCATTTCCAATACCTGCAAGGCCAAATTGAGATTCCGTTCCAATGAAGTTGCATCCAGTACCACAACGGTGACGTCAGGTTGCTCGAAGATAATGTAATCTCTTGCCACTTCTTCATCCGTCGAGTTGGAATACAAGGAATACGTACCTGGCAAATCGATGATCCGAAAAGTCGTATTTCCCCGTGAGAATTCTCCCTCAGCCATTACGACTGTCTTTCCTGCCCAGTTTCCCGTATGTTGGCGAAGTCCCGTCAATGTGTTGAATAATGTACTCTTACCGGTATTCGGATTTCCTGCCAAGGCAATCGTGTAGGAATTCATTTTTCGTCACTTCCCACGTACTCCCCGAATATGAGGGAGCTTTCTTCTTTGCGCAGGGCGATGATCGTGTTATTTACCCGAAAGGCAATGGGATCGCCTAGCGGACTTTTTTGCATGACTTCAACGATGTTGCCGGGGACGAATCCGAGATCCAACAATCGCCTACGCAGTATACCCTGAACGTCAATACGATCCAGACAGATGTGGCTACCAATCAAGGCATCAGACAAAGGAACGCTGATAGATGGCATGATGTTCACTCTCCTTTTTCGTTAAGGACAAACTGTTGGCTTAGGGCAAAAAATAAGGTAAAAAAAAGTGCACGTATTCGATTTCTTCATGATTTTAGTTTAAGATAAGACTCTTTCCCTGGCAACAAAGTTTTTGCTTAAGGAAACTTTTTGGTCATAGAAAAAACTGCACCGCCAATCGTTCATGGTATCTAACGATGGAGGTACAGTTCAGTCTTGATGGTCTATCGCGTGTATCTAACGGCTAGATCCGTTCCACCGGGCTTGTCAGGCAAGTAGGCCCACCTGTTCCCTTAAAAGAAATCTCCTGGCCCTCATATTCGTACACAGTCGCACCTGCATCGAGAAGGCGTTGCTTCGTAATCGGGTTGCCGGACACGACCATGCACACACGCGGCGCGAGAGCGAGAACATTGCTACCGAGATTATCGTACTCATGATCCGGTACCTCGATTAACTGAATGCCTCTGTCAATGAGCAGTTGGCGGAAAAATACTGGCATCAGCTTGGAGTAAACAACTGCTAAATCATGATCGACCATGCTGATAATCGACATCAGATGCAGACATTCCGCAGGACCGCGATCATACGGGAGCTGTACGACGATGATTTCATCTGTGAAATCCTTGACCATTTCCGTAATTTGAGCGATTGCCGCTTCGTTCGTGCGGAAGCCAAGGCCGATCGCGAGCGTTTTTTCATCCAGCCAGACGAGATCGCCGCCATCTGACAAGGCATCGCCTGTGAGCTGTCCCAGGATCGGGATATTGTTTTCTTTTAAAAAGGCTTTGTATACTTCGGCTTCTCCCTGACGGAGCTCCTTGCCAGATTTGAGGATGATTGCCCCTTTAGAGGTAAATTTCACAGGGTCATGGGCGTAAATGGAGTCTAGTCCGGTTTTATCAGATTGTGGCAAGTGCAGGACGTTTTCTACATGCTCGCGCAAAATCGATTCGAATTTGGCGTATTCATGCAGAGCGCGGTCCCAGTCAGGGCGGTCTGTATAGTTGAAGGTTTTCCACAATTGATCGAGATGTTCTTGACTGATAAATGCTTGATGGGGATGCTTGATGATGACGGTATTCATCTTTTTGACCATGGATTGGCTGCCTTGGAACATAGTTGCCTCCCTTTTTCCACATTACAGAATATTATTCATATTTCGAAATGTTCACCATTAGTTTACACATTCTGATTTCTGACTGTCAATCTGTGATTCCTACCTGGAGTTTTTTTGCGATTCACAAAATTAGAGCAAATGGTTTAACATAGTTTCATATGAGAAGATAGATAGAAAAGGGGGGATGACCGTGATTCAATCGTTTGACCGAGCGATGGCGATTGCAACGGCACTTTCGTCGGATGAACATAGAAAATGGTGGACGATCAATGATTTAGCGAAGGAATGCCAGCTCCCGGTCAGCACCATTTATCGACTGTTGTACACGTTGATGAAGCATGGACTGGTAGAGCAGGATGCTGCGACCAAGCAATATACGTTGGGGATTAAATGGATGGAGTTCGGTTTGCGCGTGCTTGATCGGATCGATTATCGCAAAGTAATCAAGCCGAAGATCGAGGAGCTTGCCAGAGAAGTGAACGAGAGTGTTTATTTCAGTCAGCCTAGCGGACTCGAATCCATTGTCGTCGATCGCGTAGACAGTCAGCACAATATCCGCATCTACGATCAGTTGGGCTTGCGGATTCCGATGCATATCGGTGCGGCCAATAAAGTCGTGCTGGCACATATGTCTGTGGAAGAAGCACGACAAACCGTAGTGCAACTGGTGGGTGAAGAGCAGGTACCTGCTTTTATGGAGAAGCTCAAGGAAATCAGAGCTGCTGGTCATGCGGTCAGCTTTGCGGAGCGGACGGAAAATACGGCGTCCGTCGCAGCACCAGTAATTGATTACACCCAAAAGGTAATCGGGGCGTTAAGCATTGGAATTGTTACGTATGATTTGAAGGAGGAACGACTCCAGTATTTGATTGAACGGGTAAAGGATGTCGCTCACAAAACCTCGCAACGGCTAGGCGGCCTGTCAAAGGCTTGACTGGCCTTTTTTTATTTCGATGAAACCAACTGTGAAGATAGTTCGTAGAAAAAAATGTAATTTCTATAAAGGGAGTGCAACAAGAAGTTACGAGAGGGGCTAATCTATTGGGATTTCAACCACCTTTTCGAAAAGATACTGATAAAGAAGGCAAGATTAGCTTTTCGAAAATGTTCATGGTGGTAACAGCTCTTGTGGTTATCGATCTCATAAAACTCGATCTTCCCACTTGTCCGGGAAAGAGATACACCAGGGGGAGACTCCTGGTGTTTTGTTTTGCATAATGCCTTCCCAGAAATTGCATAGTAAAGCGTGAAGGGAGGGGACAAACGTGGAAGGATTCGGTGAAAGCATGCTCGTCATCGGGCGCGTATGTACGATTATTCCTTTATTACTGCTAGTCACCTTGTTCATGGGCAAGCGCTCAATTGGGGAGCTGCCTGTCTTTGACTTTATCATCATTATTACTTTGGGATCAGTGGCAGGGGCTGACATTGCAGAGCCAGATGTCCGGCATATTTCGATTGCAGTAGCGATTTTGATGTTGGGCATCTTGCAAAGGGTCGTATCGCAGTTGTCCATTGTCTTTCGCTGGTTTGGCAGAATGGTTACATTTGAACCGACCGTCATCTTCTACAACGGGACTTTTCACGTCAAAAACATGAAAAAAATCCGCTACTCGCTCGATAATGTCCTCCATATGCTTCGCGAAAAAGATATTTTTGACCTGGCGGAGATTGATTTGGCTATTATCGAGGCGAACGGTCGGTTGACTGTGCTCAAAAAAGTAGAGCAGCAGTTCGTAACGAAACAAGATTTAAACATCCAGACTTCTTCTGCGGGAATGTCATTGCCTGTCATTGTGGAAGGCAAGATATATCCGGATGTGCTGTCATATCGGAACCGCGATGAGCAATGGCTTGTGCACGAATTGAAGAAAAAGGGGATCGCGTCCGAACAAGTCTTTCTTGCAACGATCAATCGCCAAAATGAATTGCAGTTCTCCTTAAAAAACGAAAAAGAATCACAAGTACCCCCGTTGCATCATTAGCTATCGAATGGAAAAAGGCACAGTCCCTCTGCAAAACCTGCATGAAGTCACTGTGCCTTATACGGGAGCATAATGGTGAACTTGGTTCCTACTCGTGGTTTGCTTGATACATTGACCGTTCCGCCAATCGCATGAATGACATGATAGGAATACGTCAATCCAAGCCCGGTCCCAGTTGTTTTCGTAGAAAAGTAAATCGTTCCGAGGCGGCTGATCTGTCCTGCATCCATGCCGACACCGTTATCCTTGATGATCAACAGTGCTTTGTTTCGCTCGATGAGCAAGTCCAGGGAGACTTTTCCGTCCGAAATATCCGAGCACGCCTCGATGGCATTTTTGATGAAATTCACCAACACTTGCTTGAACTCGTCTGGATTGGCCTTGACGGTCACAGGTCTCTCAAAGTCTTGCAGCGTAAGCTCCACGTTATGCATATTGGCAAAGGGGAGCATTACTTCGCGGATGGTATGCAGATGCTCGCTCATATTAATGATCTCATGCCGTTCCTTCAGCGGTTTCGAAATCGCAAGGTACTCGGTCAAAATGGCTTCTGTCCGTTGGACTTCGTCGAGACTGATGCGAATGTATTGATCGACTTTTGCCAAATTTTCCGGACATTCTTGTATTAATTTCAAGAAGCCTTTGACAGCTGTCAGTGGATTGCGAACCTCGTGTGCGAGCGATGCAGCAACATGGCTCATCGTCTGGATTTTTTCATTTTGCGCGTGGCGAATAAACAGCTCCTTATCCGAAACGCATTTGCTGAATAGCGACATTAATAACCAGAGGCCGAAAAAGTTTTGAATAGGAATCACCATGGTGTAGTAAACGAGGTGTTGAGTTACATACGTGGGAAAAAAGTAATAAGTAGTCCCTAAAGCAACCGTAGAAAAAATCGCACTCGTCATAAAAAGATACAGTGTTTTCCGATAACTGGCTTTGTAGTGTCGATATAAAAAGAGTGACAAGACAAAATTGACTGTAAGGATCAGCATCGCAACCCATGTTCCTTCTCCACCTAGGTAGTACCGATAAACCAAGGCTTCAATGAGAAGGAGCAAGGCAATCTCGATTCCGCCATAAACGAGTCCGAAAAGAATGATGATATGTCGGATATCAAAAAACATGCCATTCGTGACACTCGGGGCGAAGGTCATCGCGAGAAACATGCAGGCTGAGCTGGTGATGACAATAAAGGAACGGCTGTAGTTCCGCATTTTGTCACGGTAATAGATGTTGAAAAACACAAACGGGATAATGGCGAAAAACCATTGAAGAATGACTTCTTTTAATAGACTCATGTAGCATCCCCATCGCAAATATTTGCTAGGCTTGTATCAATCTACGATAATTCGACAAGACACAACAAAATCCCTCTTGATGTTACAGAAGAAACTGGAATATTTATCAAGAAAATTCTTTCGGTAAACCCAGTTGACAGATAGGTAATTGCCAGATTATATTCTGTATATACTTATACAAACGTTTTGAAAATAGAAACTACTCTTATCAAGAGAAGGCTGAGGGAATGGCCCTATGAAGCCCGGCAACCTAGCACGAGAGATTACGTTCTTTCGAGCCAAGGTGCTAACTCCAACAGGTAGAATACCTGACAGATAAGAGGCGAGAATCTTGTCGATTTTTGTCCTCTTTCTCTGTGAAAGAGGATTTTTTGCGTAGCTAACGTGGGGAAGAAGCGCATTTCCAGTCTACGCTTCGGCCTCCGCCCCGCTGTGAGTGAAGACTGTCCGCTTCGGAAGAAATGGCGGGAGCGCTTCAAACGTAGAAGGTTCGAGGCAGGATTTCATAAGTGAAGCTGAAATTCCCCGCCATTTCTTCCTACGCTGAGGTGGGCTCCAAAGGCGCTTGGACTGGAAATGCGCTTCTTCTACGAGGCTTTTGTCATCTGTTATCAAAAAGAAAAAGGGGGAAATTTTTGATGAAAAAGAAACTGGGATTACTAACTTCACTAGTTGTGGCTGCATCTGTTCTCGTGACTGCATGCGGCGGAGGAACAAGCACCGGAACCGGCAGCACAAGCGGCGGTGCTTCGGGAGAGAAGGCAAAGAGAATCGCATTGATCATGCGTCAAAACGTAGGGACATTCTCCGCACAATACATTAATGGTGTGAAGACAGAGGTGGAGAAAAACGGCGGCGAGTTGACTGTATTCAACGCAGATACTGATCTGGCAAAAATGGCGTCCAACCTCGATGCGGCTGTGAACCAAAAGTTTGATGGCATTCTGATCGACCATGGTACGGCGGAAGCGTTGCAGCAGGGCACGCAAAAAGCTGTGGATAAAAAAATCCCGGTCGTCCTGTTTGATACAGACATCAACATTCCGGGTGTGCCAGTTGTGGCGCAGGATGACAACAAATTGGCAGAGCTGAGCCTGGAGAAGCTGGGTGCAGATACAAACGGCAAAGGCAGCATCGTAAAAATTTGGGTAGCTGGCTTTGCGCCTATGGAAAAACGCCAAGTCACGTATGAAGCTTTCCAGAAGAAATACCCAGACATAAAAGAGATTGCGGCATTCGGTTCTGCTACTAACAATACGGCACTCGATACACAAACGCAGATGGAAGCGATCTTGAAAAAGTATCCGAATAAAGGCGACATCACAGCAGTATGGGCGGCTTGGGATGAATTTGCCAAAGGGGCGACACGTGCCATCCAGCAAGCAGGCCGTACGGAAATCAAGGTATACTCCATTGATTTGAGCGATGAGGATCTGCAAATGATCCAGACGGAAAACTCTCCGTGGGCAGCGACGGCAGCAGTAGACCCATCCAATATCGGACGCATTCATGCGCAAACCGTGTTCCAAAAAATCAAAGGTGAGCAAGTGCCAGACAACGTGAAGCTGAATCCAGTGCTGGTGAAACAGGAAGACCTGCCGAAGGATAAGAAAGTAACGATGGGCGACCTGTCCCAATACGTACAAGAGTGGGGCAAGTAAGAACCAAATTGGCTTTTCCCGTTGATCTGTATCCGTCAACGGGATTTTTCCTTATAGAGGTTGGAACACGCAGGTAAACAGGAGGTGCGAAAAATGTCCACATTGCAGATGAAAGGGATGGCGAAGCAGTTTTCTGGGGTTCCTGCCCTGCGATCCGTCGATTTTGAGGTGCGCGCAGGAGAGGTTCACGCACTTCTCGGTGCCAATGGCGCAGGAAAGAGTACACTGATGAAAATCCTCACGGGAGCGTATCAGGCAGATGGCGGTACGATCACCATCGATGGACAGGCCGTGTCGATTCAATCGCCGCAGGACGCCAAAGCACAGGGCATTCAATGTGTATATCAGGAAGTGGACACCGCCTTGATCCCGTATTTGAGCGTCGCCGAAAACATATTGGCGGGCCAGCTCGTCCAGTCGAAAACCAAGGGACTGATCAACTGGCAGAGCTTGTACAACGAATCGGAGCAGATTTTAAAAAACTTCGGCTTCTCCATTCCGGTGAGAATGCTCGTCGAAGAATGTACGCTGTCGGAAAAGCAATTGATTTTGATTGCACGTGCTACCGTTCAAAAGGCGAAGTACGTCATTTTCGATGAACCGACAGCGCCGTTGAGCACGAAGGAGAGCGAACGGCTGTTTCAAATCATTGCGCAGTTGAAAAAAGCTGGAGTCGGGATCATTTATATCTCCCACAGGTTGCCGGAAATCTTTGAAATCTGTGATCGGATCACCATCATGCGCGATGGACAGCATGTCGTGACCACAGACACGGCAAATACCACCATGGATGAAGTGATCGCGAACATGCTGGGCAAAAGCTTCGACGAGGAGTTCCCTAAGCTGGAGGTGCCGATTGGCGAAACGATTTTTGAGGCGTCAGGAGTGGCTGGTGGCAAAGTACGCGGAGTCGACTTGAAGGTTCGCGAGGGAGAGATCGTGGGTGTCGTCGGTCTGGTTGGGGCAGGGAAGACTGAGCTCGCCCGATTGCTCTTCGGTGCGGATGAGGTAAAGGCTGGTGCCATTCGATTGCATGGATCACGTATCCAACTGCGCTCTCCAAAAGACGCCGTCGATGCAGGAATCGTACTCGTCCCAGAGGAAAGACGCAAGGAAGGAATTTTCGTAGAGGAGTCCGTGCAGAACAATCTGTCTGTCGCCTCGTTGAAAAAGAAGTCCTGGCTTGGATTTATCAAAAGAGGGCCAGAAGTGGCCAACGCAAGAGAGCTCGTGCAGCGCCTTGGTGTAAAAACAGCGGATATCAAGCAGCTGGTCGGTTTCCTTAGCGGTGGAAACCAGCAAAAAGTTGCTATCGGCAAATGGCTGGATACAAACGCTCACCTCTTTATGTTTGACGAGCCGACAAAAGGGGTGGATATCGGCGCGAAAAGCGATATTTACCGTCTGATCGGAAATCTTGCCGAGCAGAAAAAGGGCGTCCTGTATTTCTCCTGTGAGTTTCAGGAGGTCATCGGGATCGCAGACCGGATTCTCGTCATGTTCGAGGGCAAGATCGTGAAGGAATTGAGTCGCGAGGAAGCAACACAAGAGCTAATTATGTACTACGCAAGCGGAGGTGAGTAACGTGGCAGATAAAAAGTTTAGCTTATTTGATTTTGTTTACAAATACGGAACGGTTGCAGTCATCGTTATTGTCATGTTGTTATTCAGTTTGACCAACCCGTATTTCTTCACGTACGACAACTTGACGGACATTCTTCGCTCCATCTCGATTGTGACATTTGTCGCGATTGGTGTTACGTTCTCGCTGATTGTCGGGGGCTTTGACTT
The DNA here is from genome assembly GCF_000282075.1 of Brevibacillus sp. BC25. Taxonomy (NCBI): domain Bacteria; kingdom Bacillati; phylum Bacillota; class Bacilli; order Caryophanales; family Paenibacillaceae; genus Brevibacillus; species Brevibacillus sp. BC25. Next base: position 20,333 of record NZ_AKIX01000055.1, on the reverse strand, counting down.
GTCTGTAGGATCGACGGTTTCATTGACCACTGTCGTTTCTGCTTCGATGATGGTTTGGTACGAACAAGGGGTCTTCACGACACTGGTTGTTCCAATTGTACTCAGCTTGCTCGTCGGGCTGGTCAACGCTTTCCTGGTCGTGAAAATCCGCATTCCTGATTTGCTGGCTACTCTGGCGATGCTCTACATCGTCAACGGCATTCATATGACGTATTCCCAAGGTTACTCGATCTACGCAAACATGCCGATGCAGGACGGCTCACAGGCACCGGGAAAATTCCAGGAATGGTTCCTCTGGCTGGGCCAAGGAGAAATTTTTTCCGTACCGGTTCCGGTTATCCTGACCTTTTTACTTGTCGCGATCACGCATGTGTACTTGACCTATACGAGACAGGGGCGGATGCTGTACATGACAGGCGGTAATTTGGAAGCAGCCCGTCTGTCGGGGATTCCTGTGAATCGCTATCGTACCTTGGCTTATGTGCTTTCTGCTCTTTTTGCAGGCTTGGGCGGGATGCTCTTGGCAGCGCGGATCGGTACCGGGCAGGTGAGTAGTGGCGGCTCCATGCTGATGGATGCAGTAGCGGCTGCTTTCGTAGGCTTCTCCGTTTTCGGTGCAGGAAAGCCAAACGTATTCGGTACATTTGTGGGAGCCATCCTGATTGGAGTGCTGCTCAACGGCATGACGATGCTCAATCTTCCGTATTACGCTTACGATATTATTAAGGGGACGGTTTTGGCGCTTGCCCTGGCTGTGACCTATTATCAACTGCGCAGAAAACGAAACGCTTAGAATCGTAACGTTCTTCTCGCTTTTCTCTCATCAATTTCTCATCTTCCTATTATTCCCTTCTCTTTTTTGAAGCTTAGTATTGGTCTTACTCAAGTGAGACAAATGCGAAAGCAAATTCAAATAAAGAGAAGGGATGTTGTTTTTATGCGTATACTCGTTGTGCCTTCGGGCTTTAAGGAAAGTTTAGATGCCGAGCAAGCAGCAGAATGCATGAAAGAAGGAATCCTGCGCGTACTCCCGCTCTCCCAAGTGCAGACACTGCCGATGGTAGACGGAGGAGAAGGCTTTACAAAAGCGATTGTGAAAATTTCGAATGGATCGATTATTGATAAGGAAGTAACTGGCCCTGTAGGAGAAAAGGTTCCTTCCCATTTCGGGATATTCGGATCAAAGACGACCGGTCAAACGGCTGTGATTGAGATGGCGGCAGCAGCGGGACTGCGACTGGTTCCAAGAAGCTTGCGTGATCCGCGCAAAACGACGACACATGGCGTCGGTGAATTGATCAAAGCGGCGCTGGACATGGGGGCAGATCGTATTTTGCTAGGCTGCGGCGATTCCGGTACTTCCGATGGCGGGGCAGGCATGGCGCAAGCACTTGGCGCGAAATTTTTGGATGCAAGCGGTCAAGAAATCCGTATTGAAGGCGGAATCTCGCTGGCAAAAGTAACGAAAATCGATGTATCCGGCATGGACAAAAGACTCAAGCAGGTGCAAATCGATGTGGCTTGCAACTGGTTTAACAAGCTTTGTGGGGAAAATGGAGTCGCTCGCGTGTTTGGCCCGCAAAAGGGAGCAACGCCAGAGCAAGTGGTTGAGCTGGAAGAAGCACTCGAACAATTCGCGGCTATCATCGAGCGGGATTTCGGTATCGATGTCAGAGAAATGCCGGGCAGTGGTGCATCGGGTGGCTTGGGTGCTGGTCTGCATGCGCTGACGGGTGCGAATCTGTATCCACGCTACGACATCATCATGAAGTACATTGATTTGGATCGAATGCTTCAAGAGACAGACCTTGTGTTTACGGCGGAAGGCAGCATAGATTTTCAAACACCGCGAGGAAAAATTCCAGTGGAAGTTGCGAAGCGAGCGAAAAAGCATGCCCTGCCGGTAGTGGCTTTGGTGGGGACTGTTGGCAAAGGTGCCCGACTCAATTATGAGCACGGAATTGATGCGTACACGAGTATTTTGCCGATGCCGTCTACGTTGGAGGAAGCGTTCATGCATGCGCAAAAATGGCTGACTGATTGCTCGGAAAGCTCCATGCGAACCATCATGGTGGGCCTGCAGCTCGCAAATCGTTTAATGGAGAAGGAGCAAGTATCGTGATTGCACAGACTGCTGCAAAGGAAAGACCTGCCTGGGTCCTTCCGATTGTCCTGATTATGTTCGTTGAATTACTGCTCATGCTGCCGTCTTCCCTGACATTTGAAGCCAAATGGAGCATGTTCTGCTTCTGTGTCGCCGTGATCCTGTGGACGACTACCTCGCTGAACTCCGCCTATGTAGCGATTGGCTCCGTGTTACTCCTCGTCGTGACAGGAACGGCTGACCAGGAAATTTTGTTCGACTCGCTCGCCTCCGATGTCATTTGGTTAATGATTGGCTCGTTCATTCTCGGCGGTGCTCTTCAAGTGACTGGCTTGGCAGGCAAACTCACAGATCTGGTCGTGAGCAAGGCAAAGAATGTCAAAAGCTTGTTTTGGCTCTTGACGGTCGTCGTTCAATTTCTCGCTTTCTTTATCCCGTCTACTTCTGGACGCGCAGCGGTGCTACTGCCTGTTTTCCACTCGCTGACCTCAGAAATCGGGAACAAGCAAATCACGAAAGCCATGGCGATCCTGATTCCGACGATTATTTTAGTGTCGACGAGCTCCACCATGATCGGAGCGGGCTCCCATTTTATCGCACTCGATATGCTGAAGGAGTTCAATGGAGAAGGGATTAGCTTTGCGGAGTGGCTATTGTGGGGACTGCCGTTCGGGGTAGTGGCCAGCATCGTTACTTGCCGGATTGTTCTGGCTCTGTTTCTCACCAAAGAAGAGATGCAGCGCCCACTTGCGAGCAAAAAGCTCTCCCTTACCTTGTCCCGCAACGAAAAATATACGGTAATTGTGATTGGGGCGATGGTTATTTTCTGGCTGACAGAGCGTTTTCACGGAATCGAGATTGCTACCACGACAGTTGTCGGCGGCTTTCTTTTGACACTCCCCAATGTGGGTGTCATGAAGTGGAAAGATGGCGTTCAGTCTGTCTCGTGGAACCTGATTCTGTTTGTAGGGGCAGCCATTGCCCTCGGAAAGTCGTTGTTGGACAGCGGTGCGGCAGAGTGGATCATGAAGAAGCTGTTCACGATCACCGAGCAACTGGAAGGGGAATCGTCGCTGTTAATCATTGTGGTTATCACATTGCTGACACTGACCTCCCATCTGTACATTACATCGCATACAACGAGAGCCGTCATTCTTGTTCCACCGCTTCTTTACTTTGCGAGTAGCCTTGATTTGAATGAAGTGACCGTGTTGTTCTTAGGAATCGTCGGCATGAACTACTGCCTGACTTTCCCTGTTAGCTCCAAAGCATTGCTCATGTTCCAGGAAAGCGGCAAGGAGACCTTTTTGCCTAAGGATTTGCTGCGATTGAGCTTGTATGCAGGTGCGGCCCACGCGATCCTGATGGTCGTCTTTTATTACGCGTACTGGCAGTGGGTAGGGTTATCGATATAAGTAAAAAATTATATCTTTCGTACGGATTACTCTTTGATCCTCAGCCAATATTTGCTAAACTCATCTGGATAATGGATGCAAGGTTTAGGAGGATTACATGTCGGAGCGAATATTAATTGTGGAAGATGAAGAGAAAATTGCTCGTGTGATTCAATTAGAGCTGGAATACGAAGGATACGAAAGCGAGATCGCCAAAACAGGGCTCGAGGCGCTGGAACAATACAATCAAGGCGGATGGAACTTGATTTTGCTCGATGTACTGTTGCCAGGATTGTCAGGCATAGAAGTGCTTCGCCGGATTCGGGTAAAGGACTCCGCGACGCCAGTCATTTTATTGACGGCAAGAAATGCTGTCGTGGACAAAGTAAATGGACTCGATCAAGGCGCGAACGACTACATCACGAAACCTTTTGAAATCGAAGAGCTGCTGGCTCGCATCCGTTCCTGCCTCCGCTTGTCCCAAATGACAAGAAAAGTGGAGGCCAGCTCCAAAGTAGAAGTAGCGGATTTAAGCTTGGATGAAAAATCGCGGGAAGTGACGAGAAGCTCCAGTCAGATCGAGCTGACGCCGCGTGAATTCGATTTGTTGCTTTATCTGATGCAGAATAAAAACCAAGTTCTGAATCGTGAACAGATTCTTACACACGTATGGGGATTTGATTATTTCGGAGACACAAATGTCGTTGACGTGTATATCCGTTATTTGCGTAAAAAGGTGGACCAAGGGTATGAAACCCCGCTTTTGCATACGGTACGAGGCGTTGGTTATATGCTGAAGGGGTAGATTATGAAAATCAAAAATAAAATTCATTTGTTCTCTACGGTCGCACTCTTGCTAATGTTGCTCATGGTCAACAGCTTCATTTACTTCATGTTCTACAAAGTGACAACAGACGGAGAGCTGGATCGTCTGCAACGAGAAGTTCTGCACATCCAAAGTGGACTCAATCAGATCGGTGTAGAAAGTTTCGACCCTGCGACGCTCTTGCAGCCGTATTTGCCATCGAACGGGATGATCCGGATTATCGATCAGCAGTCGCGGGCCATCGTCACGCAGGAAGTAGACAGCACGCAGCCAATCCCGGCACCGAAGCCCATCTTTGATAGAAAAGCGAGTGACGGTGTCTTCGATGTCAACGGAGCGAAATACGCGTACGTCAAGGTCCCGATCATTTGGACGAATGGGAAAATTGTCACGTTAGAAGTCATTGAAAGTATTGCGGGCTTGCAAGAAAATTTGAGCCTGCTGCAAAACGTTCTGTTGTTTGCTTCGATGTTCGTGCTGGTTCCTGCTTTTTTTGCAGGACGCATGTTGAGCAATCTGATTTTGCGACCAGTCAACTCGATGATACAAACGATGGAAGACATTCAAGCGCGCAGTATTTTTAAGAAAATACCGCTTGAGCACACATCCAAAGATGAATTGCACGCGCTAGGAAGTACCTTTAACAAAATGATGGATTTATTACAGCAAAACTTCGAGAAGCAGCAGCAGTTCGTCTCAGATGCTTCCCATGAATTGAAAACGCCGCTGACCGTAGTAGAAAGCTATGCGAAGCTACTGAAGCGTTGGGGGACGAAAAAGCCGGAGGTTCTGGCAGAGTCGGTGGAAGCGATCTATTCGGAAGCCGTGCGCATGAAGGATATGACCAATCAAATGCTCCTTCTCGCAAACAATAGCGCCGAATGGAATCTGGATGTCAAAGAAATCGACTTGGTCCCGATGTGCCAAACGACCATTACACAATTGACCAATGCGTATGGCAGGTCCTTTCAACTGGGCGCAAACCACGAGTCGGTTCCTGTGATGGCCGATGAACAAAAACTAAAACAAGTGCTCGTCGTTTTACTCGACAATGCGATGAAATACAGCTCCAATGAAATCGAGGTTGGGGTGGGACTTCAAGGGGACCGCCCATATATCTCAGTCAAGGATTACGGAATGGGGATTCCCAAAGAAGATTTGCAGCATGTTTTTGACCGTTTCTTCCGTGTAGACAAAGCCCGCAGTCGCGAAACAGGGGGCGTAGGACTCGGTCTTTCCATTGCCAAACAGATCGTTGATGCCCATCAAGGCGATATTGCACTGGATAGCGAAGAAGGGAAATGGACGCTCGTGACCGTTTTTTTGCCGGGGCAGGCTAAGAAATAGCAGGAGGTACGTATGAATAAAAAATGGAAAATAGGGTTGCTGGCGAGCTTTCTGTTGGTCACTACGGTATTTGGCATGCAACGGATCTTTGCGAGCATGGATTTGCAGTCATTGTCTGCCGAGGAAGTCAAACAGATCGTGACGGCCCGCTACCCGGGGAAGATTGAATCGATCTCCATGACGGATGTAGGAGAAAACAGCATTTACAATCTCCAACTCCTCAATGAGCGCGGAACATATAGTGTGATGGTGAATGCACATACGGGCGAAATTATTGATTTGAAGGAGCTCTCCTTGGTCGCAGCCACTGGGCAGCCGAAGGCAAACGAAACGGCGGCGAATCCAATACAGCCGGGTTCAAATCCGACAGCCAGTACAGCGCAACAACCGAATAACGGCGGAAAGGATGCTTCAGGCAACGCGACCAAGCCAGTAGGTACGGGGACAGTGGGGACTGTTGCGACAGGTAAACAACAGCCAGCTACAACCCCAACCCAAACGCAGCAGCAATCGAAACCCAACCAAAGCTTGAATCCACCAGCGCAGCCACAGACCAAAATTACCGAACAGCAAGCGAAGCAGATTGCGACGGAAAGAACAAGTGGCGGCAAGATCGATGATGTTGATTTAATCGAGACAAAGAGTGGGGCAGTCTATCGGGTGATCACGAAAAAAGACTCCAAAACGGTAGATGTACGCATACATGCTATTACTGGAAAAGTGCTCTCGACTACGACCATCGACAATAGCTCTACCGATGATGATGACGATGATGATCAGACACCAGCCGATAAAAATGGTAGTGCTCCGGCGGATACATCTTCAAGTGATGACACGAACCCCGTCGACACCGACGATGATGATCTGGATGATGGTGATGATGATTAAGATTTAGCATTTAGCATTTAGCATTCAAATAGAGAAAGCCGTCAGTGTCTGCATTGACGGTTTTTTCGTTCGGGAGGAAAAGAGATGGTGACATATCCGACAGAAGCGGTTCGCCTGACGATGGAGAAATGGTTTGCTATGTTTCCAAGTATGTATGAATTGTCTCAGGTGCAAATCGAAACGTACGATCAGTGGAAGACGTGCGAGATCAAAGTAGGTCATGATGGTACAGAGCTGGAAATCGACAAAGAAACGGGGTATGTGACGGAGTTTCGTTTGAGGGATCGAACCTATCAAGATTCGGCTGCTTCTGGCGAGCCAATTGATGCCGAGACAGCAACACAGCGTATCATAGAAGTGGCGGAAGCACTGTATGGCGATCATCTAAATGAGATGGTGAGAGAGGATATAGCGAGCTTGTCAGAGTATCGTGAGGAAAAGAATTGGAAACTTTCTTATCGTTATTGTTTTCACGACATTCCACTTTCCAGCGTGTATCTGTTTATTAAGGTAGACGAGTGGGGGAATTTAACTGACATCAAATATCGGGGATTTCATGATTTTGATCGGAAAAACAAGCCCTCCAAGCCAGAAGTAATAACGAAAGAGGAGGCGAAACAAGTATATTTTGCTCTCTATCAGGAAAATTTGATGCTCGCCTGCGACGAACAGGAAGAAGGGATACTCCAGTATCTCCCTGATGAGCCACCGATGGCCTATGCGGTTGTTCATGCCAAGACAGGGCAAATCACGAAGACAGTGGTAGGGGGCAGACACCTTAAGGAAGAGCACTCAGAGGTCATTCCAGTAGTAACCCAAGGAAAATCTCTAATTTTTTCAAACGTGCAAGAGATTGAGTTGTGGGTGAAGGAATCTTTTCAAATTGATGTAATCGAAGCGGATATCAAAAGAGAAACGCTTGTGACACCGAACGAGGATGGGGTCACTTATAATCCTAGGAGCGGTTATTTCAAACATATTGATGCTGTGAAAAAGCCGGACTGGCCTTCTACTATCCATTACTTCTGGTCGCTGCCAGAAGCAGAAGACGCGGAAACTGTCTACGATCCTGATTTTGTATGCGTGACTCTCAATCGCCAGACCAACGAGCTACTTGCCTTTACGTTTAATCAAAAAATGAAGTATATAGCGCCGCGGATGTCTGACCGCGATGCTCTGCGAATAGCCACGCGCTATTTGGAAACATACATCGAGCAGGGAATTACCGAGCTGCACTACTATGAATTATGCTATTTACGCGGTACGGGAAATACGTATTACTTCTATGAACGCAAAAATGGAATCGTTCTGACAAATCGGATGTACTCCGTGAAAGTAAATCGTTGCACGGGCCAAGTAACGGGTTTTTACAAGCATGATGTACGTAAGAACAAAGTCATTCCCGATCCGGGCTCGTGTGTGTCTCTTAGGGAAGCGGCGGAGAGCTTCATGAGCCTGTATGACATGGAACTGGAATATGTGCAAGTGGAAGACAGAAATACAAGTAGAAGGGAAAAGGCCTCTGTTCCGATTCCAATCTATCAGCTCAAATACGCAAGGCAAGAGCGCTATCAATATTTGGATGCGATTACCAATCAATTCAAGCCCAGGACGTAACCCAAAGTGAAACGGCTGATACTCTTTGACGTAGAAAGAAAAGAAGGGGGAGGATGTATCTGTTTTTTCTTGGATTAACGGTTTGCATGATCGCATGGATAGCGGGAGGCGTATTTCTGTATCAAGGTGATTATGTAATGGGCGGGGTCTTGATCGGACTAGGTCTACTTCTTTTTATTTGCATGATCATCTTCTATCGTAAGAAGCGTAACAGTTGCTCGTTAGATTGCAACTATATTCCAGCTGATTGTCCGGTTCCAGATTGTGATACGCCCGATTGCGATTGCAAGCCTGATTGCTCACATTGAGGGAGCTGATGAAGATCAATATGCAGTGGATTCCGTGTCATCGGCGCCCAGATCGTTCCTTTTATATAGCGGGTAAAAAAATGCCGCTATGTGCCAGATGTGTTTCGATATTGGCTGGATACTTGGTTGCGCCAGTTTTTGTAGGGATGCATCTCTTGACCTCTTACTATTTGATTGGTTTGCTTTTACTGCCAATGCTCATTGATGGCTTTACCCAACAATGGAAGTGGCGGACAAGCAATAACAAGCTCCGATTTTTAACAGGGTTTAGCTTTGGTGTCGGACAGTCGTTACTCATTTCCAATCTCGTTTGGTTCTTGGTTGAGAGACTCAGGTGATTGAATTTCAATTTTATGGTAATCCTTTCACCTGGGACATCCCTCCTATATAATACTGGTGGGGGGATATTAGTGATCCATTATAAGACATACATACGTGGTGAAGATTGCGAATGGGTGACTTTTGTCCATGGGGCAGGGGGAAGCTCATCGATTTGGTGTAAACAACTCAAGGCATACAAAGAGAATTTCAATGTTCTTCTAGTAGATATGCGTGGTCACGGAAAATCTAAGAACATCCCAGGCAAGCTGTTCAAAACATACACCTTTGATGATGTCAGCAGAGATATCATTGAGGTTTTGGATCATTTAAAAATCACTTCCACCCATTTTGTGGGGATTTCCTTGGGGACGATCATTGTGCAGATTATTTCGGAGCAGGCCCCAGAGAGAATGCGCTCTATGGTTTTGGCAGGAGCTGTGACGCACATGAACGTTCGATCGCAGGTACTGATCACGCTGGGGAATATGGTCAAACATTTCATCCCGTACATGTGGCTGTATCGACTGTTTGCATGGGTGATCATGCCGAGCAAGCGTCATAAAGAATCGCGTTCCTTGTTTATCCGCGAAGCCAAAAAGCTTTGTCAAAAAGAATTCAAGAGATGGTTCAAGCTGACAAAAGGCATTAATCGATTCCTAGGAACCCTCTTTGATAAAGAGCCTCCCATCCCTACCTTGTTCATTATGGGAGACGAAGACCATATGTTTTTGCCGTTCGTCCAGATGCGCGTGAAAAAAAGACAGTTTGCACAGTTGAGTCTAGTCGCTGACTGCGGTCATGTCGTCAATGTCGATCAGCCGGAAGAATTTAACCGAATCTCCATCGGGTTTATTCAAAAGCAGTCGACAATAGCACACGGAATGTATGCACTGAATCCAGCATAGCTTCGTAAGATAAGAGCCGCAGAGAATGCTTCTGGGGTTCTTTGTTTTTGCTTCGGTTGCGATTGGCGAAGAAAAATGTTCAAATGAAGAAATGGGTCAAGGAAATACTGGTATATGCGAAAAGGAGGGAAACACATGTCGATTCAAAATGAACATGATTTGCTGTGCTTGAAACGGATCGGTAGTATTGTGGCAGAGGCAAGAGAGACGATGATAAGAGCCGTGCGAGCAGGCGTGACAACAAAAGAGCTCGACCAGATTGGCGGAGAGATCTTGGCAAAGTACGGAGCGCGGTCTGCACCGAATATCACCTATGATTTTCCTGGGCATACATGCATCAGTGTCAATCACATTGTTGCGCATGGGATCCCTGATGATACTGTCCTGAAAAATGGCGATATCATCAATATTGATGTCTCGGCAGAGCTGGATGGATATTTTGCCGATACAGGTGCTTCTATCGTGGTAGGGGAAGGCGAGCCTGAGAAGCAAACCTTATGCCAATGCGCCGAGGAGTCGCTGTACAAGGCATTGGATGCGGCGAAGGCGGGATCGAAGCTAAGCCAGATTGGGCGCATTGTTCACCAGGAGGCTAGGAAAAAAGGCTTTACAGTCGTCAAAAACCTTACGGGTCATGGCATCGGCAAAAGCTTGCATGAAGAGCCTGCTTACATTTTGAATTACTATGACAAAAAGGATAGACGCTTGCTTACAGAGGGTCTCGTGTTGGCCATTGAAACATTTATTTCGACGGGGACGGAATATGTGGATGATGGCAGGGACGGTTGGGCGATCATTACGCCTGATAAGAGTTATGTTGCTCAATACGAGCACACCATCGTTGTGACGAAGGGGAAGCCAATTATTTTAACAGCTTGATCGTCGGGAGACCTCAGATTGATGAGGTCTTTTTTTGTGAAGAAAAACTTGCAGAATACCCAATGATTGTATATTCTTTATATAAGAATATATGTTCGTGTTACGTAGAGGAGGCTTCTTTCCATGAATCGGTGCGGCTGGGTGAATCAAGACCCTATCTATATGGATTATCACGATCACGAGTGGGGAGTTCCTGTCTATGAAGATCGTTTGCTCTTTGAATATTTGAATTTGGAAGGCGCTCAAGCCGGACTGAGCTGGTACACGATCTTGAAGAAGCGGGAAAATTATCGAAGAGCGTTTGATAATTTTGAAGCGGGGAAAATCGTTCAATACGATGAAGCCAAGATCGAGCAATTGCTGACAGACGAAGGCATCGTTCGAAACAGGCTGAAGATTCGCGGCGTCGTGAAGAACGCCCACGCGTATTTGCGGATTGTGGAGGAGTTTGGGTCCTTTAGCAGCTATATTTGGTCGTTTGTAGGCGGGAAGCCGATCCATAATCATTTTCAGGAAATGAAGGATGTGCCTGCTTCTACCGAAATCAGCGACAAGATGAGCAAGGACCTGAAAAAGCGCGGTTTTACGTTTGTCGGTTCAACAATTTGCTACGCCTATATGCAAGCAGTCGGTATGGTTAATGATCACGTAGCGACATGTGATCTCTATCAAAAAAACTAGGACGGGCTTACGGAAAGGGGAGAATGACATGAACGAAAATGATCTCCTAATCTTAAACTTTGAGGAAGTAAGACGTAGAAGCATCAAAGTTTGGAAGGCAATTCCTAAAGAAATGCTGAACTGGAAGCCTGACGATAAAGCATTCACGTGTGGGGAAATGATTCGCCATGTCATCGAGGGTGAGTTTTTGTATCACCAGATTTTGATCCAACGGGGAAGCGCCGCTTTGTCTACTATCCCCAATCCGTATGAAACCAAAGAGTTTTCGACTGTAGAAGAAGATTTGGCCTTTGCGAAGCCGTATCGAGAAGAATTTCTCCGCTTTGTCAAAGGGTTGTCCAAGGGCGACTTGGAGAGTGTCCGCATCGATCGATCCGATGTAGGCTATGTCCGCACGCTTGGAGACATGCTGCTGCGAATCGCCTATCATGAGTCGGTACATACCGGTCAACTGCTAGATTATATGCGAACGATGGGTATTGAACGTCCGAATATTTGGGATTAAAAGAGTGCGAAAGATAGAAAAGCAAGCTAGCTCTTCTGTTATGAATGCGAGAGGGGCTTGCTTTTTTATTTTTAAAAGGGCCTTCTTCATTTAAGGTGTTTCTTGCATGATGGGAAGATAAAACTCAAAAAGTATGAGAATTATGTACTTTTGTAGAGTAGAAACATCAGTTGTGTAAGGAAAAATGAATACTTTTACACAAGCACGATCTCCACTTGGGATCGTGTTTTTTAATGTCTTCTTTGAAAGTTATGCAGTGAATCAACCGGAAAAATCATCTCCAAAAATCTGGTGGAAAGAACTTGAACTTATTACCATAGTATGAGATACTTGTACTACAAAGAGAACGAGTGTTCCTATTTTGCGATTAGATGTTCGAAAAAAACAGAAGGTGAAGCATATGACAGATGAGCAGTTGAAAGAGCATTGCAGAAAAGTGCTCAAAAGAATTGCTTGGCGATTGCAGTACGCCGCCAAGAAGCGTTTGTACAGGGAGACGGTGATCAAAGAGGAGATGCGGGGAACGGAAGAGATCGAGGACAACCTGTCGGACCTGTATGTTCAGGAGGTGTTGATGCAACTCCCAGAAAAAGCTCGGATCATTATCAAGCAAGTCGTTATTCAAGGAATGACAGAAGAACAGGTAGCCAAAAAACTGAATATGACCAGACAAGGAGTGAGTAAATGCAAAAACAAATATTTGCGCCAATTGGCCGAGAAGCTGACACGTTCAGCCTGACCCTCCAAAAAGCACAGTCAGGGGATAATCGGGCCGTACTGACAATCCTCGACTTTCTGCTTCCCGACATGGAGTACCTTGCTTCCTTTATCAAACTACCTCGCGAAGAGAGCATGCAAGAAATGAAAACGGCGATGCTCGAAGCGATCCGCAGTGGAGAAGTGATGCTATGATGACGATTGATTACGTTCAGGTTCTCGCGGTTGTCGTGTGCTTCCTAGCTTTAATCGTCACGTTTAAGCAGGTAGATTTGCAGATTCGGATTAATAATCTGTTCAACCTGCAATTAAAGGCAAACAAAGAGAAAAAGAAAGAGCAACTGGAAAAAAAGGAGACTCCGACTGACGATCGGAATCCCCATTAATTGCTTGGGGCAAAGAATACAACTGGTGAGTATCCTCTTTGCCCCCCTTTCATTATACAAGAAAATGACGATGCAAAGGAGATACGTACGAAATGATAGAAGCAGCATTAATCGGAGCAGCTGTCTTATTGATCGGAGTCATTATCGGACAGATCGGTTTGTCTCAAAGATTAAGAAAAGACGCAGGAATCAACGAAAACCGTTAAGCAATCATACGGACTTCATATAGATGACCGAGGGGGAATAGTGCCTTGATCAGCAAAGATATTTTCATGGAAGCAGTATGCGAGGTGTGTCCGGCAACTTGCTGGGGAAAGAAATCACATTGCCAGGTTCATGATAAGCACGTAGGAAAAATCGATTCTTGCCCGGAGTGGGACAAGTACATGCGGGATCAAAAGGCAAAAGGGCAGCAAAAGACAGTATCCGCTAGAAAAGAAGGATTCGTCCGGCTGAGTGAGCAAGCACCCATCGTAGATTTTCTACAAAAAGCCGAGGAAGAAATCCGCGACTACAATTACATGCAGATCGAGATCATACGCATCCAGCGGTTTTTGCGCGAGGCGGGGGAAGGAATGGTCTCTCAGTACGGATTGGATGCAGTCATGCCAAAAGGAAAGGGCACCACGGGAGATAGAACGCATGCGGAGGTTGCACGCCGGGAACGAAAGTGGAAGAGGCTGCAAAGTTTGCAGGATAAAATCGAGCGGATCAACAAAGCGGTCGAGACGATTCCGGGGGAGCAGGAGCGATTGGTAGTCGAAGCTTTGCTGGATGGCGATAAGAACAATCTGATTGCCAAAGAAATCGGTGTGTCCCGACAGCGGTATTATGAAATCAAGCGCAGTGCCGTGATGAAGATGGCATGGGCGATGTATGGCGATCAGGTTCAGCAGACTGGATAATGAAAAACAGGGCCCGGCTCGATAGACGAGAAGCTGTCTGATGATGACAGCTTCTTTTCATTTTCACAAGCATGTTAAAACTGACAAAGGTTGACACTTCCTGACACATCGGGTCATTTTCCCGGTTTTTCCTCCGAATCAGTTATACTTGAGTCAAGCGAAACAAGTAAGAGAGATACGAGCCATCCGATGAAGCTGTCGGGTGGCTTTTTATGTACGCCGCAGACTCTAATGTCCGGCGAGCAGGGAAAACGGCGATTGGCGCCACACGATGTTGCGAGTCCAAAGCGAAAGGCTACTCGCTCCCTGCTCGGCGGGCATTTGCCGTGGATGCCTTGCCAAATGAAGTGAAGTAGTGGGGGGAAGAGACATGTGACGAAGACAGAAGAGAATACCGCAAGCATGGGAGGTGGAAGCTGGATGGATCGTGAGCTAACCGTTCTCATTGAACTGGTGAATGAAGCGTATCCAGAGCTGGCTACTGTTGTGAACGTGGACGACTGGATGGCGCAGCGATTCCAGCCGCCTATCGCGTTTCTTTTGACGCAAGGGGTCCGTGAAGAAGGAAGAAGCCTCACTTCCTATCAGGTGGTCTCAGAAGCAGCCATCGTCCTCCACTATCCAAAGGTAGCAGGTGTCTATCAGCCGCTTTCAGCTGAGCCGCTGCGTGAGCTTCTTCGCCAAAAGCAATTTAGCTATCAAGGCAGGACGTCTGGATTGTCCATCGAGATCGACAGCTCCACCTTGCGTATTTGGCGGGATAAAAAGGACCGGACGGAAATCGCGTTCCAGTTCACCTACAACGTGGCGGTGCAGAGAGCAGTCACAGACAAGATCAACGAATTTGATGTAGAGGGGGTCCGATCATAGTGGCACGAAAAGAACAACAAGCACAGGCCCCAGAGCTTGTGCAAACCAAACAAGAGTGGATCAAGAGCGCCGCTTATCTTGGAGCCGAACGGTTCGAGGTAGCAGGTGCTCTTTTTTCTGAAGCAGATAATCAAGAACTGGCAGAAGGACAAGTGAAGAGCCGACTGACCAAATACAAAGGCGGGGTGTAAGCATGACTATTCAACGTGAACGTCCAGGTGTAACGGTCGAACTGATCGCAAAAGCAAAAGAACGTGTAGTACCGAAGAGCGGTGTCGTATTGGTGCCGTACCAAGCAGAGTGGGGCGCGCCAGATGAGCTCGTTAAGCTGGGGAGCTTTGAGGAGCGACTAGCGCAGACGTTTGGCAAGGTCGATACCGTAGAACTGGCAGCAGAAGGCGGCGCGACGATTCTCGCATACCGCATGACGAATGGCACGGCCACAAAAGCAGCGTATGAGCAAGCGGATGCGATCAGGGTCGAGGCTCTGTATCCAGGTTTGGTAGGTAATGAGTTGAAGGTTGTCATCACGGCCTCAACGTCTGAGCCAGGTAAAAAAGAACTCCAGGTAACAGGCCCGCTGCAAACCGAGAAGTTTTCGTTTGCGGATGCGAATGAGCTGGCAGCGAAAACGAGCCAATCCAACTATGTGCGTGTGAAAAAGCTGGGCGAGACTGCCGTTACAATCATGCCAGAAACAGCGCTGACAGGAGCGAAAAGTGGCACAGTAGCGCTTACCCCTGCTGACTCGACTAAGCTGTTCATGGCGGTGTCCGGTGCTGATTTTGACACGATGTATCTGCCTTTTGACGATGCGGCTGTACAAGCGGCAGCGAAGCAATTTAGTAGCGATCGTCGCACGCAAAATAAGAAGCTCAGCACGCTGGTGATCGGTGGCAAGGCGGCGGATGACGAGAACATGGCGAAGCATATCGAGCGCTCTGTGGCGCAAAATGCCCGTTTTGTCGTGAATAGTGCTATCGCTGGTCAGCACAACAACGGAAAAGTATACGGCAGCCTGGAGTGGGCCGCATGGGTAGCGGGTATGATCGCCGCGACACCTGCGCATGAATCGCTGACGGCCGTTGTCGTTCCGTTGAAAAAAGCGCTCAAGGATTGGGGCCACACCGATATTTTGAGTGCACTCGGTTCTGGTACGCTGATCGCAACCCGCGACGGAGATGTGTACATCATCGAGAGCGCCGTCAATACACTGGCTGTTCTGGGTACGCATGAGCGCGAGGACTACGGAAAAATCCGTGTCAGCATGACGCTAGATCAGATCGTCAACGACATCAGCCAAGTCGGCAAGAAATACAAAGGCAAGCTCGCTAACAACGATTTGGGCGGCGCGGTATTTGTCTCTGCCGTCAACGCGTACATGACCGTCCGCGAGCAGCAAGGCGCGATTGATACAGGCTGGACGTTTACGGATCAAAAGAACGGCATGGGGGATCGCCGTGGCTTCCTCTTGTCTGCGAAGCCGCTTGATGCCATCGAATACTTTGACATTGACTGGGAGGTGCTGTAATTGGCTATTGCACGCGATATTAAACTGAAGAACTGCCAAATTTACGATGAAAACGGAGACCCGATCTTCGGTACCTTGGAAGGAAAAATGGTCCTCAAGGTAGAGTACGGCGACACGAATCGTCTGCAAAAAGGGAAAATCCAGACCGTCAACGACTGGCATGTAGAAGTGACATTGAAAATTACCGCAACCAACGCTGCGTTGAAATACTACTGTGTCGATCAATTGACTCAAGGCAAGACACCAGTCCTCCCATTCCTGATCGGCGAAACACTGGACAAGGAAGCGGGCAACTCCGAACGCGTCCGCATCTCCAACATCGTGCTGAACCCAGACGAAATTACGCTGTGGGAAGCCAAAGCAGACGGCAACGATCACGCGACATACGACCTGAAAGGGATGTCTATCGAAAAGCCAGACTACCTGGATGAATTGCCAACCTACACCGAATAGGAGAGTGTTTGAAAATGAACAAAAACAAACTTGAGAAATTTTTGGCCAAAGCCAATGAACAAGCTCCGCGAAAAGAAATCACCGTAACCATCGACGGTGACGAATGGAAGGTTCGCCAACTGAATTTGTCCGAGCTGCGCGAGTGCGAACGCATGGCTGACAAAGGCGAGAAAACGGACTGGTTCCTGTACAACGATGCCCGTTTGGTGAAGGCCACCGAGCACGATTTCCCTTGGAATCAGGAAGAGCTGAAGAAAGCGTATAAAGTCGGCACCAAGTACGAACTCGTCGAGAAAATTTTCCGCGACAATCCAGAAGGCTATACCAAGCTGCTCAATGCGGTCCGTGAAGTCAATGCAACCCAGACGGAAGAAGAAGCCATTGAAGAAGCAAAAAACTAATCCGATCTGACGGCGAGGCCTGGCATATTTGCCGCGCTTTTCTAAAAGGCAGAGGCCGCCCGTCGGATCTACTCGAGTACGAAGTCGATTTGTACAAGCAGAAGCTGTTTATTTTTGCTTGTCAGATGATTGAGGCAGAGGACGAGGAAAGAGCTGGGGGGTAGGTCTCCCGGCTTTTTCTCGGTTTTGCTGGGTGGAGACATCTGGGAGGACAAGGAGGTGAAAGAATGGCAGGAACAATGATGGAAACGTTTGATGCTTATAGCGGAGTAGTAGGTAAATATGACGATTTCGCAAAAGGACTCCTGGGCTCACTAACTCCTTTGATCGAAAAGGCTCTTGGAACAACGCTGAGTTCGGTTGCCCAAGAAGCTCAGGCGACTGAAAGAGAACGCACGCTTTTTGAAGCTGGTGGCAAAGGTAATGAGCAACTCCTGAAGGTAGAAGAGACTTCCATAACAATACGTGAGCTCAACCCTGATATAAAGAAAGATCAAGCATACGGCCTCATCGCCAAAGCCGAACTTGTGCATGCAACCAATGGTTTAAAGTACGCAGAAAAAGCAGGCATGTTGAAATACACGACGAGGTTTACGGAAGATGAAATCATGAAAATGATGAGCTCTATTGAGATTTCTACTGGTGATGAAAGTACCGTTAGGCAGTCAAATGCCGTTCAGTATTTAAGCAACAAGGGAGGGGGAGCCGCGACTGGAAAATTTGTGGAGTCTATGGCTCACTTCAACCTACAGAATGGCAATTTGCTGAATACGCCTGAAAAAATGGCCGCTACCTATGTTTCAATAGGGAACCTTTTGAATGATTTTAAAACGTATGGTGCGTTGTATGAGAATGCAATGAAGATGTCGGATAATGGTGATCTCGCCGCAATCCTTGAGAAGCATTACAAGGCTCAAAATAAGAAGGATGCAAAGGCCAAGGCCGCCCAAGATATAGCAACGCTGAATCGAAGTCTCGCAACGGGGGAGAAAGAAACAATAAATATCGCCCTCGGAAAACTCCTGATGACTTTTTCTAGCATCCAGGATAAAACGTTACAACAAAGTGCATTCGATACTTTGACAGGCGATGCCGGAGTTGACGTGGCGAATGGTCTGCGAGAAGTAAAAGATATATCTACAGGGGCTTTTGTTCCGGAAATGGGGAAAGAGAGCGCATATAAAGTCGGGAATGAAGCGGTAAATGCGCATCAACTGTCTGCTCAGAACGATGCTTATTATAAAACTGGGCAGGCACAAGTGATGGCGAGAAACGAGGCCATGGAGATCGCGACTCTGTACGCAGAACAAATGTCTGGGATAAATACAGGGATTTCAAAAGCAGCTGAAGGAATAATGGGCTCGTTTAACTCTTTGGGCGAGTCGATAAAAGGTACTGTGATTTTTGCCGGAGGATTACTACTCCTTGGCAGTGCTCTGATCCACACGATATCTCAACTGAAAAAATTCAAAGATCTTCGGACAACCAAAGAAAAGTTTCCTCAAGAAGCAACTGGCGGGAAAAACTGTTGCTGTTGTGAGGGTAATAACCGTAATAACCGTAAAAGTAAATCAGGTACCTCTTCAAAAAATAGACGTAACAAGAATACTCCTAGGAAACGACGTACGAGTGAGGTCATAGACCAGTTAGCAGATCAGTTAAAAGACCAGCTCATGAACCGCTTTCCTTTTGGGAAGCGCAAAGGTGGACGCAAAGGTAGGCTCATGTTGGGCCTTGGGCTTGGGGGATTGTGGTTGGGTAAAGACAAGCTTGTGGAGCAGTTCAATGGCTTGTCATTCGACCAACTCAAGGATGGGTTCATGAATAAACTTGGAGAATTGCACCCGAGTAAGCTCAAAGATGGACTCATGAAAGGCCTTGGGCTTGGGGGATTGCAGTTGGGTAAAGACAAGCTTGTGGAGCAGTTCAAGGGCTTGTCATTCGACCAACTCAAGGATGGGTTCATGAATAAGCTTGGAGAATTACACCCGAGTAAACTCAAAGACAAGCTCATGGAACAATTCAACAAATTGCCCATCGACAAAATGAAAGCTGGGATGAAAAAGGTACCCAAACTCGGAATCATCGAAAGCCTCGCAGAAGTATTCACATCGGAGAACAAGCTTGATGCTGCAGCTCGTTTGGGGGCGGAATCCCTCGGTGGCTGGGCTGGAGCAAGATTGGGAGCGACAGTCGGATTAGCCGCTGGCTCACTCGTTACCCCTGGCGTTGGAACAGCGATCGGTGGTGTGGCCGGTGGTGTCGGTGGAAATATCGGTGGATCAATGGCGGGAGGTGCTCTATACGACTGGATCAAGTCGTGGTGGCAAGATACGCCTCCTGCACAATCTGTCAGTACACAACCATCAATACCAGCAGGTCCTCCTTTTCCAGGTCGTTCTCCTGTCGGCAACTCGCCAGCAAAACAACAGGTTACCTCGGTAAACATTCCGCAAATTACGGTACCCCTTCACGTACAAGGAATGCTACAGGATATCCCGACCATGTTGAAAATGCTTACTGACCCGTCTGTCGCCCAACGCATCAAAGACATCATCGAACGCTCGCTGCTCGATGCACTAGAGACGAGGGGAGGAGTAACGACATGATCCGTCTACAAGGAAAATATAGGCTGACATTTCCGGTCACACCTGCGGAGATCCAGTTTCGCGGCTACGGCAACGACATCGAAAGCACGACATCAATCACGTTATTGGCTGGCAACCGCATCTCTTCCAGACGCCCAAAGTCCATTTCCTTTGACTTCATCTTACCCGGAGACAGTACGGCTCCCTATGTTGAAGTGCAGGGCTATCAAGGTGCTAGACAGTGGCTTGCTGGATTGGATCGCTTAACGGGTTCAGAAGCACTTTTGACTATTGACGAGCTTGATCTGGCTTGGAATGTGCTCATCGGGCCATGTGACGGAAAATTCCACGGAAAAAACGTCGATTTTCACGGATCGATTGAGCTTCCATTGTTTGTCAAAGACGAATTCATTACGTGGAGCAATCAGACACAGCTTCTATCCCCGGGTGCGGTTATCACACGACAGCAGCCAGCTCGTCCGAATACGAGCGGGAAGGTAGCAAAGAAGACACGGAAACAGCAAGCGGCCCCACGGATAGACAGCAAAAGATTGGAAGACAGGAAAAGAGAGATTAACGAAAAGCTAGAAAGAGAAAACAGAATGTAACGGAGGGCAGACGAAATGAAAGTCATTTACGGAAAAGAACAGACCCGCTATGACCTGACCCCAGCCGTTACCGAGTTGTCCTGGTCCTCGGCCAGGGGA
>NZ_AKIX01000054.1:0-25893 GCF_000282075.1 Brevibacillus sp. BC25 | reverse complement strand
GAGCAGCCGCGGCTTGGCTACCATCGCGCGGGCAATTTCCATCAGCCGCAGCTTCCCGTATGGCAAGCTCCCAGCCAAAGAGGACGCTACCCCTGCCAGCCCAACATTCTCTATCCACGTCTGTGCCTGCTCCTGCATCAGCTTCTCTTCCTTGCGGGACTTTGCCAGATTCATGCCGCAGGAAAAGAGACTCGCGCTTGTCTTGGTATGCATGCCGACCATCACGTTTTCCAAGACGGTCATATCGTCAAAGGTCTGGAGGTTTTGAAAGGTTCGCGTGATACCCATTCCGGCATATTCGTAGCCTTGCACACGTGTCAGCGGTTGGCTACTAAAGCGAATCTCTCCTTCCGAAGGCGGGATCACACCTGACACCATATTGAGCACCGTGCTTTTTCCAGCCCCATTCGGACCGATTAGCGCGAGAATCTCTCCTTCTCGCACCTGAAAATCTACTTGATTCACTGCCCGTACACCGCCAAAATCACGAGAAAGCTTTTGCACATCCAAAAGTGTTGTCATGTTGCAGCCTTCCTTTCCACCTGCTGCTTTCGCTGTGCTTCGTCAGCCATGGCCTTCGCCTTTTTCGCCTGCCCTTTTTCGAAAGCAGCCCGGATGCGCGGAACCAATCCTTCTGGCATGAACATAACGATCAGCACGAGAATCGCGCCGAATACAATCGTGTCCACATCCCCCTGCAAGCCCGGCACCACTTCACTCAATAGGACCAGCCCTTCACTGATAAAGCCAATCAGGATCGCCCCGATCAAAGCACCCCAGATGCTTGTCATCCCGCCGATGACAACCATCGTGAGAAACTTGATCGACTCGTGCAATCCGAACGGCTGCGGATCGAGAATTCCCATGTAATGGGCATACAAGCCGCCGGAAATACCAGCGAACATGCCACTTACCACAAAAGCATTCAGCTTGAACTTGCGCACATCAATTCCCATCGAGGTCGCGGCAATCTCACTTTTGTGAATCGCCCGAAACGCTCTGCCGACGCGTGAATTCAAGAGATTAAGTGAGAAGAGCAGCACACAGGTGACGACTCCCCAAATCAGAAAGTACATGGATAGCTCGCTTCCACCGAAGAAAGTCATCTGCGGAATGCTGATCATCCCATTTGCTCCCCCAGTGACCGACTCCCATTCCGTAATCCCGATTTGGACAATGTAACCAAATGCGAGTGTTGCCATCGCGAGGTAGTAGCCTTGCAGCCCCGCTATCGCCCGCCCGAGGATAAAGGCGAATAACCCTGGAACAATCGCAGCCGCTATGAGGCCGATAAATGGCGGCAAACCGTACTTCGTCGTCAATACTGCCGACGTATAGGCGCCTATCCCCCAAAACGCTGCTTGTCCCAGCGAAATTTGTCCGGCCAGCCCCATCACGAGGCATAGCCCGATGGTTACGATTGCTTGAAGACCGATAATAATTCCGACAGAACGATAGTATTCATCTGGCATAACGAATGGGAAAAGAATCATCAAAAACAGGTAGATTCCTATGCTTTTTCCCCACTTATCGATGATCTGCTTCATCATAGCCCTCCTTTTCCGACGCTACGTTCTCCAAAGATGCCGGATGGCTTAATCAACAGCATGCCGATCAATACCAGAAAGGCGATCGCGTCCTTCATACCGGAGCTGATGTAACCAGCACCCAGCGATTCGACGATCCCGAGTAAAAAGGCGGCTACGGCTGCACCCAATGGATTTCCCAGTCCGCCAAGAATGGCCGCGGAAAAGCCTTTGATTCCGAGCAGCACGCCAATATCGTAGGACGTTACGGAAAGCGGCGCGATCACGATTCCTGCAATCGCTCCTGTTGCTCCACTAATGGCGAAGGCCAGCATACTCATCTTTGTCGGGCTAATCCCCATCAGGCGGGCTGCCATCGGGTTGATCGAACAGGCGTTAATTTTTTTGCCGAGAATCGTCTTGTCCATCAAGTACCAAAGTAGAAAAAGAATGATAAGAACAGCAGCCAAAATCCAGATACTTTGTTGTGCGATCATCACGCCACCGATCGAGATCGGCTCATTGCTCGTAATCGGTTCGAGTGCAAACGCATCTTTTCCCCAAATAAAGCTGGCAATGCCGCGAATGAGTGTCGAAATGCCTATCGTCAAAATAATCAAACTAATTGGGTTAGCTTTTTTTACGTAAGCGATTACATATTTCTGCATCAAAACTCCGATCAAAGTGACCATGAGGATCGCGAGCAATGCCGCCAACCCATACGGCAGATTCATGCCTATCAAGGCGACTGTGACCATTCCGCCCAGCATCAAAAATTCACCCTGCGCCAGATTAATCACCTTGCTTACGTTGTAAATCGTGATGAAACCAACCGCTACGATCGCGTAAATCCCGCCACTAACGAGGCCGTTTGCAACGTACTGCAACAATTCCGTCATATTCGTGCTGTACCCCCTTTGATTCGCGTCCACCAAATTACGCCTAAGTAAAACGCTTACATTTTAAATAATGGAAAAAATATTTATTGAAAAAGACCCTAGACGTGCTAGGGCCTTTCCTTCGCAGCTCTCGCCTATGCGGATGGCGCAGCTTCATACACGGTCTCGAAGAATCGTACTGCCCCTGGATTCAATAACTGGTAGTAATTTTGGAACAAATGATCCGCCTCTTTGCCCAACCACAGCTCTGGCAACAATTCCTGCGGCAAATCAGGATCGATGAACAAGAACTTGCGGTATTGGTGGACGAGTTTTGTCTTTTCCACGAAGCAATGGCTGTCTGGAACCTCTTCCCCATTGCTGAGTTTTGCTGAAAGCTGCTCGTATTCTTCTCGGTAGGCATCGATGAAGGCCTTGTATTTTTCATTGATTTCATCGATATCCCAGCATTTCTGTACGAGCTGCTTCGGATTGCTCCAGCCCATATGCTCTGATGTAAAAATCTCGACATACTCCGTAATCTCGTGCGCTTCCGTCAGGTCCTTCACGCGATCACTGAGATTATTCGGGCTGATCCATGTGCTGGTTGTCAGCATCCCGAAGCCCATCCAGCCCAGCTCCTTGCGCAGTTGATCACGCAGTGCTCGACGCTCCTCTGGGATGTTGTAGCTGGCAATGCACCACTTGCCGTCCCACACATCTGTCTCGACCTTATAAATACGTGCCGCTGCCTCTTCCAGCCGCTTTTTGCCGCGCTCGGATACCGAGTAGAAGCTGCGGTTCCCTACTTTTCGCGATTCCAGCCAGCCTTGGCGAAGCATCCGGGAGATTGCTGCACGAACAGCTGGCTCCGACAGTCCGAATTCCCCCATCAGCTTGGTCAGACTACCAATCCAGATTTCGCTTCCATAATGGCGGACGTATTCACCGTAAATTGTAAAAAGCATGGATTGTGGCTTCACGTTTCTTCTACCCCCAAATCGATTCATACCTATTAGCTGTGTGAAATTGTACCATATTCTGTAGGAAGTGCGTGAATCGATCGAGAGTATATGACGATAAAATCGTATAACGTAATTTAAACGTAATTATAGTAAAACATTTTAAAAGAGTCAATTTATTCTGTCAAATTCGTCATTTCCCATTTACGTCCTGGTTGATCTCTGCTTGCAAGGCCTCAAAACGACGCTTGATCTCGTCCTTTTTGAAGATAGCCTGGACGAACGTCCCGAGACCTACACGATTACGCGTAGTGTCCGCCGTAACCTCGCACACTACGCGTTTTTCGGTGACCTGCACACAGGTAGCCCGGAACGTGACCTCCTGATCAATCACTGCTGGGCCGACATGCTTGATATCTACAGCAAATCCCGAGCCCTCTTCATCGGCTTCCAGGTACGGTAAAATAACGCGTCTTCCCGCCCATTCCATGTAATAAATCATGCTGACGGTCGACATCACGGGATGCACGACTTGGCCTTCAAAAACAGGCAGCATGTCCTTTGTCACAGTCACAGTAAATTCTTCCGTCGTACCCGGCTGCAGTCGATCTATCAAGAGTACCTGCCTCCCTATCTACCCAAGCTACACACGCTCGATAATCGTCGCAATGCCCTGTCCAACTCCAATGCACATCGCTGCCAACCCGTAACGGGCATCACGGCGCTCCATTTCATACAGAAGAGTGGTAAGGATGCGCGCTCCGCTACACCCGAGCGGATGTCCCAAAGCGATCGCTCCGCCATTTACGTTGACCAGATCAGGGTTGACCCCCAGCTCGCGTACGCTCGCTACTGCCTGCGCCGCAAAAGCTTCGTTGAATTCGAACAGATCAATCTGCGTAAGTGACAAGCCTGCCTGCTTCAGCACTTTACGTGTAGCAGGTACAGGTCCAATTCCCATCACGGAAGGATCGACACCAGCCACAGCGGATGCGACGATCCTTGCACGAGGCTTCAAACCGGCTGCAAGAGCCGCTTCCCGTTCCATGATGAGCAGAGCGCAGGCTCCATCGTTTAGACCGCTGGAGTTGCCTGCTGTGACGCTGCCATCTGCTTGGAATGCTGGTTTCAGCTTTTGCAGCTGTTCGATAGTCGTCTCCGGACGTGCATGCTCATCGTGTTCAAACAACGTAACCTCGCCTTTTCGCCCTTTCAGCTCTACAGGAACGATCTCTGCCTCCCACTTTCCTTCTGCCAAGGCACGTGCGTAATTTTGCTGACTGCGCAAAGCAAACTCATCCTGTGCATCACGGCTAATGCCATATTGCTCCGCTACCTTCTCCGCTGTTTCCCCCAAGCTGATCGGTGGGTACATCTCTTTCATTTTTTCGTTAACCAATCGCCAGCCCAACGTCGTATCGACCAAGTGCTGATTGCCGCGCTGAAAAGCCGTGCCTGGCTTCATCATCACCAGCGGAGAACGCGTCATGCTCTCTGTACCACCCGCGATATAGACGTGACCTGCTCCGGCTTTTATTGCATTCGCGCTTTGGTTCACAGCCTCAAGACCTGAGCCGCACAGGCGATTCACTGTCACTCCCGGCACCTCGACGGGTAGCCCCGCCAACAGAAGTGACATACGCGCGACATTGCGGTTGTCCTCCCCAGCCTGATTGGCACAGCCCATGATAACATCATCTATCGTGTTCGGATCGATGGAGTTGCGTTCCAGCAGCTTTTGTATCACCAATGCGCCCAGGTCATCCGGGCGCACATCCTTCAACGCACCACCAATACGGCCGATTGGCGTGCGCACAGCATCTATGATGACAGGTGTACTCATTCTTCCACTCCTCCCATACACTAGGGCTTTTTCTATAGCGCTTCTACTAACGTGGCCAATCCCTGACCGCCGCCTATGCACAACGAAACGATTCCGTATTTCTTTTTTCGATGTCTCAGCTCGAAAAGAATCGTACCTGCTAGTCGGGCACCGCTCATTCCGAGTGGATGACCCAACGCGATTGCTCCACCGTTCACATTGGTTTTCAAAGGATCCAGTCCTAGTTCGCGCATGCAGGCGAGTGACTGGGAAGCAAAAGCTTCATTTAACTCAAATAGATCAATTTGATCTACGGTCATGTTCGTTTCTGCGAGCAGCTTGCGAATCGCAGCGACTGGACCAATGCCCATAATGCGCGGATCAACACCAGCACTGACGAAATGAACAATGCGCCCCAAAGGAGCGACGCCTGTCTTTTGGAGCATTTCTTCATTCATCAAGAGCAAGGCCGCTGCGCCATCGTTGATACCGGAGGAGTTGCCTGCTGTGACGCTACCATCTTTTCGGAAGGCAGGTCGCAACTTGGACAATGACTCCACACTGGAATCTCTTCTTGGAAATTCATCCGTATCAAACAGCGTTTCTTCCCCTTTTTTCCCCTTTAAGGTGATTGGAATGATTTCATCGTGAAACAGACCTGCATCTATAGCGTTGATAGCCCTAGACTGGCTCTCTGCTGCAAAACGATCCTGATCCTCACGACTGATGCCGAATTGCTCCGCCACGTTTTCCGCTGTATCTCCCATGGTCAGATCGCCATAAAGCGAGACAGGAGCAGAACGTGGTCCGCCAAAAGACTCGATCAGTGTCTGTCCGCCACGTTGATACGGCTGCTCGAATTTTTCCATGATGTACGGTGAACGAGTCAAATTCTCTACACCGCCAGCCAGCATGACCTGACTATGTCCCGCCTGGATGGACTGCGCAGCCAAATTGACTGCCTCTAGCCCGGATGCACATACCCGATTCACAGTCAGTCCAGGTATGGTGTCAGGAAGCCCTGCTTTCAACAAACCAATGCGTGCAATGTTAATAAACGGTCCGGCCGATATGACGTTTCCCATCATGACCCCATCAACAATCTCACCGGATTGTCCTGCCTTCGCAAGCGCTCCATTCAAGACAATGGCTGTCAGGTCGTCGATGGGGGTATTCTTCAGACTTCCGCCCAGCTTGCCGATTGGTGTACGTACTGCTGCTGCTACGTACACCTCCTTGTTAGTAAAGCTCATGCCTCTACACCTACTTTTTCTTCGTACGTGTAAAAGCCTTGCCCACTGCGTACGCCGACACGCCCTGCCAGCACCAGCTTTCGTAATAGCGGCGCAGTGCGATAGCGCTCCTCGGCCAGATCGCGCTGCAAGCCTCTCGATATGGCAAAAATCTCATCCAACCCGATACGATCTGCCCATTCGAGAGGGCCGTATGGGTAATTGGTGCCTTTTTTCATCGCGATATCGATATCCGTGGCGGTTGCTGTTTTTTCCATCAGAGTAAAGGTAGCCTCGTTGATAATGAGTGTTAAAATGCGCGGGAACACGAGACCTACCTCGTCATTTACGGTTTCCGTCGCTTTTCCGAGTGATTGAAAGAAAACTTCCGTTGCATGAATCGTATCCAGCTCCGATTGCAGGGCAGGGGCAATCTCGATCAGCTCCCGTTCAACCAAGGGCACGAGCGTTCCAAATCCGCAAACGCGTTCAGGATACTGTGTCCAGGACGCTACCTCTGTCGCTGTAATCGCGAGCGAAGTCGTGATGATCGGTACGTTTGATGGCAATAGGTCATCCAGCTCGCGTACCTGCCTCTTTTTCGCCTGCATATCGACGCTATTCACTTCCACGGCCAATTCAACCAGCTCAGGTTCTGCCATCGCTTCTGCAAGCGTAAGCACCTGGTAGCCTTTTTCTACCATCAGATGATTCAACTCTGCGTACAGCGGGCTTGTGCCCACGAGCAATACAGCCTTATTTGTTGTAGTCATAGAAGCCTTCCCCCGTCTTTCTGCCCAAGCTGCCGGATTGAACCATTTGTTGCTGAATCCGGCTAGGCTTAAATCGTCCTTCATGGAAGAAGTCAGTATAGACCGATTTGGTGGTGGCAAAATTGATGTCGATACCAATCATGTCTTGCAGCTCAAATGGTCCCATTTTGAATCCGCCAGCCAGCTTCATGATGCGGTCAATCTGCTCCACACCTGCCACATGATCGCCTAGGATACGCAATGCTTCATTATAGTAAGGCCGCGCGATTCGATTGACGATAAAGCCAGGGGTATCTGTTACCAGAACAGGCACCTTGCCCAACTCTTGCGCGAATCGATACGCCACCTCCACATTTTCCTCACTCGATTTTTTCCCGCGAATTACCTCAACCAAGGGCATGACAGGTGCCGGATTGAAAAAATGAAATCCGAGAATGCGCTCGGGATGCGAAAGCCCTCCTGCAATCTCCGTAATCGAGATAGAGGAAGTATTCGTTAGTAAAAGGGCATCCTCTCTGCAAATCCCAGATAGCTGGCTGAAAATGCTTTTTTTCAAATCAAGACGCTCTGGCACAGCTTCGATGACGATATCGCAGTCTGCCAACTGCTCTATTTCTGATACGAGATGGACCAGCTCTAAGGTCTCTGTCATTTCTTGTTCACTGATTTTGTTTTTCTCCACGTCTTTTGTCAGGAACGATTCCAAATAAACAAGTGCTTTGTCCAACACCGCCTGATTTGCATCCAGCAGCATGACCTGATGTCCTTTGCGAGCACAGACGAGAGCAATCCCCGCTCCCATTGTTCCCGCCCCGATGACGCCTACTGTTTTTATACTCACTTGGGCTTGCCTCCCTTCGCCTTTAACGGCCTGTAAAACGAGGCGCACGTTTTTCCATGAAAGCGGTGACCCCTTCCTTATGATCCGCTGTGCTGCCAGCTGCCTCTTGTGCAAAAGCTTCATATTCTAAGGTCTCTTCCAACCCCATCTCAAGCCCTTTGTACATCGTGCGCTTGATCAAACCAATCCCCTTTGTCGGCAGTGACGCCAGCTTGCGCGCATACGCCAACGCATCTTCCATGAAGCTCTCCGCAGGGTACACTTGATTGACCAATCCAAATCGCAGTGCTTCCTCAGCGGATACCTTTTCCCCCGTCATCGCCAGCTCCAACGCCTTGCCGATTCCGACGATGCGCGGCAAGAAGTAGCAACCTCCTGAATCGGGAACGAGCCCAATGTTGACAAAAGCATTGACGAAGGATGCCTTTTCCGATGCCAGACGAATATCGCACGCCAGCGCAACACTCATGCCTGCACCTGCTGCTACACCGTTAACCGCTGCGATGATCGGCTTCTCTGTCTTTTGAAACTGGAGGATCATTGGATTATAACGATCCCGCAAGAAACCACCGTAATCCACATTTCCTCCCCCAGAAACGTCACTGAGATCCTGACCTGCATTGAACGCCCGCCCTGCTCCGGTAAGAACGATGCAACGCACATCCGCATCCTTCTGCGCTTGCTTCAACGCATCGGTGATTTCCTTGTTCATGATGGCTGTAAACGCATTGAATTTGTCCGGACGGTTCAAGGTCACTACTGCTACGCCTTCTGACACTTCATAAAGAATCGTTTCGTACATGGCCGCCTCCTAATTTCCCGTAAAACGGGGTTTGCGCTTCTCCAGAAAGGCTTGCATGCCTTCTTTTCGATCTTCGCTTGCCAAAAGAAGATAAAAGCTGTTTCGCTCGTAATCCATTCCCTCTTGAAGGGGGAGATCACCAGCTTTGTACACGGCTTTTTTGATGACCTGTACCGCTAGCGGCGGCTGCTGGGTGATTTGTTTCGCCAGCTTGAGCGCTTCTTGATAGTACGCCTCCACTGGAACTACTCGATTGACCAGTCCGTATTTCAACGCTTCTTTGGCCGAAATCGGTTCACCTGTGAGCAGCATCTCCAGTGCTTTTCGCTCACCTACCGCACGCGTCAGACGCTGTGTACCACCAGCCCCAGGCATGACTCCCAGCTTGATTTCCGGTTGACCAATGACGGCTGTCTCCGAAGCGATCACAATATCGCAGTTCATCATTAATTCACAGCCACCACCGAGCACAAAGCCGCTGACGGCACCAATAATCGGCTTGGAGATGAGTGAGATGCGATCCCAAACCGCGAACTGATTGCGCTTCATGATGTCGATGGCTGATGCTTCCGCCATTTCATTAATGTCGGCACCCGCTGCGAACGCCCTCGCGTTGCCAGTCAGGATGATCACCCGAATAACCGGGTCGCGGTCCATTTGCTCCAGCTGGTCAACCAATTCGTCGACGAGCTGCAAATTCAGTGCGTTTAGAATCTTCGGTCGATTCAACGTAATGATACCGACACCATCTTCACTGGCTACGCTAATATATTCATAGGCCATGAACGGTCACACCCTTTTTTTACAGGAGCTGGTTTAAATAGCTGCCTGTGATTTGTTCCGGTTATCCACGACACGAATCGCTTTCCCTTCACTGCGCGTCAAGGAATTCGGCGGTTGCACCCGCAGCACCACGGACACGCCCAACGTATTTTTGATGTGATGGCAAATTTCTTTCACCAATGGCGAGAGAGCAGAGCTGTCATTTCCACTGATTTCATTTGCATATGCTGATGTCAGCTCACAGTGCACCTCAAAACGGTCGAGGGCACCGTCGCGTTCAATGACGACCTGGTAGTGTGGAGCCAATTGGTTGAACGTAAGCAGAACGGACTCGATCTCTGTCGGGAACACATTGACCCCGCGAATAATGAGCATGTCATCTACACGCCCTTTGATGCGCGACATGCGCATGGTTGTCCGTCCGCACTTACAGGGCTCAGGATTGAGGGAAGCGATATCACCCGTACGATAGCGCACAACCGGGAATGCTTCTTTCGTAAGCGACGTGAATACGAGCTCGCCTTCTTGTCCGTATGGGAGCACTTCTCCAGTATTCGGATCGATAATTTCTGCGTAAAAATGGTCTTCTGCGATATGCAGGCCATCCTGCACCTCATGACATTCAATGGAAACGCCTGGCCCCATCACTTCGCTCAGCCCGTAAATGTCCACGGCTTTAATGTCGAGCTCATGCTCTAGCTGCACGCGCATTTCTTCCGACCACGGCTCTGCACCAAAAATCCCGTATTTGACACTCGTCTCTCGTGGATCGATTCCTTGCTTTTTCATCTCTTCCACGATGTTGAGGACATAGGATGGCGTTGCTGCAATACCACGTGGCTTGAAGTCCTCGATCAATGTAATTTGACGGGAGGTATTGCCACCGGATACTGGCACTGCCACTGCGCCCATGTGCTCGATACCGTTGTGCAGACCCAAACCACCTGTAAAAAGGCCGTAGCCATACGCATTATGGAAAATGTCTCCCGGCTCTCCGCCCGCACAGCAAATGGCGCGCGCCACGATCTCCGCCCAATTCTCCAGATCTTTTTTGGTGTAGCCGACAACAGTCGGTTTTCCTTTTGTCCCGGATGAACCGTGAATGCGTGCTACTTCCTTCATTTCGACAGCAAACAGATTGAATGGGTAATTTTCTCGCAAATCTGTCTTTTTCATAAATGGAAGCTTCTGTATGTCTTCCATCGATTGAATATCTTCTGGTTTTACACCAGCCTCATTGAATGCTTTTGTGTGGAAAGGGACGCGCTCGTATACGCGTTTGACCGTTTCTTTCAAGCGTGCCTGTTGCAGTTCCGTCATTTTCTCTCTTGGTAGCGTTTCCATTTCTGTATTAAAGATCATGTCGCTTCCCTCATTCCCTTGCTTTATGACTCGGTAGGAGTAATTGTTTGAAAATGTTACTCGCCCTTAAAAACTGGTTTCCGCTTTTCGCGAAAGGCTTCCAATGCTTCCAGACGATCTGTCGTGGGAATAATCACTTCATAGCACATGGTTTCGATATCTAGACCTGTCTGCAAATCGACACTACTTCCGCGATCAATGGCTGATTTTGCCTGATACACCGCCAGCGGAGCATTTGCCAAAATCTCGTTCGCCAACCCCATTGCCAGCTCACGCAGTTCCTCTGTATCTTTTGCAACAGCATTTACGAAACCGATTTGATACGCTTCCTGCGCTTGAATGCGTCGGGCAGTCAGGATCAGCTCTTTTGCCTTGGAAGGTCCGATCAAGCGAGACAACCGCTGCGTACCACCTGCTCCAGGAATGATGCCCAAGCTCACCTCTGTCAAACCCATTTTGGCATCTGCAACTGCATAGCGGAAATCACAGGCCAACGCCAGCTCAAAACCCCCGCCAAAAGCAAATCCGTTAATCATGGCAATCGTCGGCTGCGGAAGCCTCTCCAACGCAGTAAATACATCGCGGATTTTGCGAACATTGCGGCGTACCTGCTGTTCCGTCAGTGTACGACGCTCCTTCAAATCTGCCCCTGCGCTAAATGCTCGCCCTTCTGCCTTCACGATGACCACGCGAATCTCTTTTGCATCCAGACGCACCTGCTCAATCAAGCTTCCCAGGCGCTCCAATGTATCGTAGTTCAGCGCATTCAGCTCATCTCGACGATTTAGCGTAATCAGTCCTATATGTCCTTCACGTTCAAAGCGAACGCTCTCTTCCATCATCAACGTCCTCCTTGTGTAGGCGGGTTAACCCGCGCATACGTGCCGGTAGCAAAAGCCACAAGCTTGCCATCACAAGTCACGCGTGCTTCCATCACGATCAAGCTTTTTCCTTGTTTCAATACATGGGATTGTGCCTCGAGTACCTCACCGCGAGCAGGATGCAGGTATTGAATCTTGCTCTCCACCGTCACACATTGCTGTACACCATCCACATGAGGTGCTGCCCCATGCCCCATTGCCACATCGGCTAATGTCGCCGTAACGCCTCCGTGTACGACGCCTTCGATGCTATTGAACAGCTCGGGGCGAATTTTCAGTGCTACCTTACAGCCCTGTTCATCTCGGTGCACAACTTCTATGCCCAGGTAGTGGTTGAATCGATTACGGATCTCCACTGACATCTTTGCCCCCTTTCTCGTATCGTCTTGAAACAGTGAAAGGAGCCTAAGCACGTGGCTTTTGGCATCCTTTCTCCGTTTTTATTTTCGCTGTCAGTTATTCGTTTTCGTCGATTTCGACGAAGTAATCACTTTTCCGGTAAGCCAGTGCATCCAGTGTCGCTACCAGGCCATGCTCCGTTTCTACGCGGATGCGATACCAGGCTGTGCGATTGTTTTTCTTCTCTTCTGTCGCTGTTGCCACCAAACGATTCCCTTTCATGGCAGCAGCCAAAAATCCGATATTCATCGACAGTGCCACAGACGTTTTCCCATAGGAATTACAGGCTGCTGCAAAAACAAAGTCTGCCAGGGAGAAGATGATTGCGCCATGAGCGGTGCCGTGCGCATTCAGCATATGCTCGGCAACTGTGACTTCCGCAGTCGCCGTTCCTTCTCCCAGCTCAATCAGCTTGATGCCCAAAAATTGCGCGAATGGATCTTGCTTTAGCTTTTCACAAATCTCTGCGTAATGCTTCTGATGGAGCGCTTGTTCGTCTATCAATCTTTTCGTGGACATGATTAAACTACTTCTGCAAAATGCATGGACACAATTGGTCCAGCGAAGCCACGGAGGTCTTTTCCTGCTGCGCGACCTTCTGGAGATGACAACGCTTCCATCAAAGCTTCTTTTGATTCAAAGTACATTTCTGCCATCAGATGCAGGTCGGATTCTCCCATTGGTGTTCCGTAGATTTTGCTTACTTCCATTTTGATTAAGCCAGGCATTTTTTCTGCCAATGGGCCATGTACCTCGAAATAATGCTTGTCAAAAGCATCGATATCTTCGGGCTTGCGATAAATTGCTACCAATTTCACCATCATGATCCCTGCTTTCCTCAGATTATAGCCACACTGTGTGACGACTAATTCATATAACGTTATTTTAACGCATGTTAATATTTTTATTATATAAAGCCTTTGTGACAGGTGCAAGTATTTTTCAAAAAGCAAGAAAACTCTGTCGAATCGTTTTCCCCCCTTCTCTTCATGTTTATGACTGGGAAAAGGCTGACAGAATATGCTTCGATGGGAGTCTTCCAGCTTTTGTGGTCGGGGTAAGCCCTGCCACATGTTTTCCAGTCGCCTGTATCCTCCTTCGTTCGGGCGGTCTCCTTCCAAACATGTGACAGGACTTTCGTATAGCGATGGTTGCCTTTGATTTTTCAAAACATTTGTTGGGATATTCCAAGGAGCCCTTGTTGAATTAGCTTTCTCGGAGTTTAATAAAAGCCACGCGGGAAGAAGCGAATTTCCAGTCCAAGCGCCTCTGGAGCCCGACCCAGCGGAGGGATGAATGGCGGGAATGGTTTTAGCTTCAACCTCTGCTTCCCCTTCTTCGAAACTGCTACTTTTGAAGCGTTCCCGCCATTCATTCTGGAGCGGACAGTTCCACCCCTTGCAGGGCGTAGGCCGAAGCGTAGACTGGAAATTCGCTTCTTCCCTTCCATAACAGCTCCTATAAACACAAAAAAGAGGACAGACCCAATGTCTGTCCTCTTCTATTCGCTCCACTTCCTAGATCCAAACCCAGAAAATAAAGACGAAAATTGCTAATAGGATTACGAATAACCCTGCAAAAATACTGATACGTGCAAACTCATGACCTTTTTGATCCATGTGCATCCAGACATACAGCTGGAAGAACGCTTGAACAAAGGCCAGTGCTACGATGAATGGTACGGTAAAACCTGATGGAATTGCTTCATACGCCACTGCAATGAATGCCAGTGCAGTCAATACGAGAGATCCGATGAAAGCAACTAGGTGTCTTTTCGGACCCTCGTGTTTGACTTTCGGCTTACGTACCTCTTCATTATGAGCTTGTGCTCCCATAGATTATCCCACCTTTCCACCGATCATACCCATGAGATATACCACGGTAAAGATGAATACCCATACAACGTCGATAAAGTGCCAGTACAGACATGCCAGATAGAACTTCGGTGCAGTTACTACCGTCAGGCCCTTTTTCGTCGCAGATACTTGCAAAAGGATGATCCAGCTAATCCCGAACGCTACGTGAGCTCCGTGGAATCCAACCAATGTGTAGAAGGCAGATGCAAATGCACTCGTTGACATTTTCAGTCCTTCATTCACATAGTGTACAAACTCGTAAATCTCCAAAGCAAGGAAGCCGAGACCGAGCAATACAGTGATGGTCAGCCAAAGCTGAATCTTCTTCAGGTCTTTCTTGTGCAGAGCCAGTGTTGCCATAACACTTGTCATCGAGCTGGTAAGCAAGAGAAGTGTTGCCACGGCAACGAGATTCATGTCAAACAACGATTGGGACGTTGGTCCGCCATTTGCCTGATCACGAAGAGCGATAAATGTTGCAAACAAGGAACCGAAGAGAACTGTCTCCCCACCAAGGAAGAGCCAGAAGCCAAGAACCTTATTCTTGCCTTCAAGGGTGGCTTTTTCCGGTTCGTCAGGCAATACTGCATGTGCGTGATGGTTAGCCATTAAGCCTTTACCCCTTTCTCTTCGAGTTCATCCTCATGAATGTGATAACCTGGATCGTCTTTCACAGAACGGGTAAACATGCAGCCGAGTGTAAAGAGCAATCCAATGACTACGACCACATAGTTGTGGTAGATAAAGCCATAGCCTGCTATGAACAATCCGAGAGACATCAGGAATGGCAAGAACGATGGCGATGGCATGTGAATGTCGCCAATAGGCTCCGCAGGCGTCATGCCTTTGTTACCAGCCATTTTCTCCACCCACAACGCATCCAAACCGCGAACGAGAGGCGTTTGAACGAAATTGTACTCCGGCGGCGGCGAAGGAATCGCCCATTCGAGTGAACGTCCATCCCATGGATCTGCAGGAGCGCGTTTGGAGCTCTTCGCTGCAACGACTACGTTGATCAAGAATAGGATGGTACCGATCGTCATACCAAATGCACCAATCGTACTGATAAAGTTCCCCATATCCAGGTTCTGATCTTTGAGGTATGTAAAGACGCGACGCGGCATCCCCATCAGACCCAAGAAGTGTTGCGGGAAGAAGGTAAGGTGGAAACCAATGAAGAACGTCCAGAAGTTCCATTTACCAATTGTTTCGTTCAGCATTTTACCGAACATCTTCGGCCACCAGTAGTAAAGACCAGCGAAGAGACCGAATACGAGCCCCCCTACGATAACGTAGTGGAAGTGAGCAACTACGAAATAACTGTCATGGTATTGGTAGTCAGCCGGCGGAACCGCAAGCATAACCCCTGTCATACCACCGATTGTAAACGTTGGGATAAATCCTACTGCAAACAAGTTTGCGGTAGGGAAGCGGATTTGACCGCCCCACATGGTCAACAGCCAGTTAAAGATTTTGATACCTGTAGGAACAGCAATCAACATGGTTGCAAGTCCGAACAGCGTGTTGGCGATTGCGCCCAAACCTGTTGTGAACATGTGGTGAGCCCACACCATGAAGCCCAAGAAACCGATCAGCGCTGTTGCAAATACCATGGAGCTGTAACCAAACAGACGCTTTCTTGAGAAAGTAGAAACCACTTCAGAAATGATCCCGAATGCTGGGAGAATCAAAATGTATACTTCGGGGTGACCGAAGATCCAGAACAAGTGCTCCCAGATAACAACGTTACCACCTGCGTCAGGGTTGAAAAAGTTTCCGCCGAACAAACGGTCAAACATCAACAGAACCAAACCAACCGTAATCGCAGGGAATGCGAAGAGGATCAAACCGGATGTAATAAAGGACGACCAGGTGAACATTGGCATACGCATGAATGTCATACCTGGAGCACGCATGTTGATGATGGTAACCAGGAAGTTAATACCACCAATCAGCGTTCCCAGACCGGCAATTTGCAAACCGAGTACGTAGAAGTCTACGCCGATTCCACTGTATTGATTCAAAGCCAAAGTTGTATACGATGTCCAACCAGCATCAGGTGCGCCACCCAAGAACCAGCTTGTGTTCAGTAGCACTCCCCCGAAGAAGAATAGCCAGAATCCGAGTGCGTTAACAAACGGGAATGCTACGTCGCGTGCACCGATTTGAAGGGGAACAATCGCGTTCATCAAAGCAAAAATGACCGGCATAACCGCCAAGAAAATCATCGTAGTGCCGTGCATCGTAATTAATTCGTTAAAAGTCTTGGCACCAACTAATTCAATCTCTGGATACATCAACTGCAAACGAATCAGCAGGGCTTCCAAACCACCGGCCAAGAAGAAAATTCCACCAGCAATCAAATACAGGATCGCAATCTTCTTATGGTCCACTGTCGTAAGATAATCCCACAGCCCCGAACGATTTGGTGCATGAGAAGCATGTGCAGACACGGGTTTACCTCCTTTTTAAGCGTCACTGCCTATGACGATTGTCAATGCAATAAGTTTTATGAGGTTTTACTTTACTTTTTCTCGCTTACGCTCAATGTCTCCATGTACTCTACAAGCGCTTTCACTTGGTTGTCATCGAGGTTGAGGTTAGGCATTTTGTTGCCTGGCTTTATTTTTTGCGGATCTTTCAGCCAATCTGCAATGTTTTCAGGCGTATGTGCTTTGATACCTGCTACACGTTCGCGATCTGCAAAGTTAGTCAGGTTTGGACCCATCTTACCGCCTTTACCTGCCACAGCGTGACATCCCAAACAGCTCTTATCGAAGATTTGTTGACCTTCTGCAGCCAGTGGAGAAGTTGCAGCTACAGGTTCTTTTGCCTGAACGCCCTTCATGTTAGCTACCCAAGTGTCAAAGTCTGCTTGTTCCTTCACTTCTACCTTGAAGTCCATCAAGGCATGGGACGCTCCACAGAGCTCCGCACACTTACCGTAGTAGGTGCCTGTTTTGTCTGCTTGCAGCCACATTTTGTTTTCTTGCCCTGGGTTCGTATCGATTTTACCGCCCAATGCAGGAATCCAGAATGCGTGCTTAACATCAGACGCTGATAATACGAATTGAACCTTTTTGCCAACTGGCAATACCAAGTCTTGAGCAGTTGCTACTCCAAGATCAGGATACTCGAATTCCCACCAGAATTGGTGAGCGGTAACCTTTACTTGAACTGCTTCCTCTTTTGGATACTCCTTGTGCAGTGCGAAACCGGTAGTAACAGTTGGAATCGCCATGATGATGAGGAGCAAGAATGGAATTACCGTCCAAAGAATTTCAAGTGCATGATTTCCTTCGACCTGCTTAGGAATGCCTTGCTGTCCGGGACGCTTACGATAACGGATAAGGACGTACGTAAAGATCGCCATAACGACAATGAAGACGCCGATCATGATAGCGGAGGACAGCTTCATCAGGTCAAACTGCATCGCAGCTACCGGACCAGAGGGCTTGAGCGCTGAGAGCTCATCTTTGCCACACCCGGTTAACACTAGCGCCAGCAGAGCAAACAGGGAAAACTGACGCCAATACTGTTGCCAACCCTTCATACCAATGAACCCCTCTTTCTTCGTGTTGGTAACGTTCTAGCCACGCCTACAACTAGAAGTTTTCGAACTTTTCTATCTGCATTAAGAAATCGCATTCAATACATTCCACAACTATAATGCCCAAAGAGGAAAAGTATTAGCAGCTATTCCAAAAACAAACAGGAAAGTAAGGGGCAGTGTTGCACACTTCTACCCAAGCGTGGTAACCATTTAAGTATACATAAATTTTCCTTAATACAAAGGCTATTTGTTATGATTTTGTTAACAAATTTATGAACAAATTTGTGAACTTTGCAGTTAAATACTACCAGATTATCCAATCAAAAGGAGAAATCCATGCAAAAAAGACCAATTGCACTAGTCACTGGTACCTCAAGTGGCTTTGGTAAGCATGCATCAGTCGCTTTAGTCAAGGCTGGTTTTCAGGTAATTGCTGCTATGCGTGATCTAGCAAAAAGAGACCCTCTTGACAAATTGGCAAGCTTGCACATTGATTCTGAGCATCTGGAAGTCATTTCCCTTGATGTTACGCTTCCGGAACAAATTCGGGATGCGATCTCCTCCATCATTGCAAAGCATGGGCGCATTGATCTGTTGGTGAACAATGCCGGCTACGCGTTGGGTGGCTTTGCTGAGGAAGTCACTTCTGAGGAATGGCGCAAGCAGTTTGATGTAAACGTGTTCGGACTGATCGACGTCACTCGGGCAGTCTTGCCTTATATGCGACAGCAACAATCTGGACGAATTATTAACGTAAGCAGCATCAGTGGGCGATTTGGTTTCCCCGGTCTCTCACCGTATGCCGCATCCAAGCATGCAGTCGAAGGCTTCAGTGAATCGCTTCGCCTTGAAATGCTACCCTTTCATGTTCAAGTCGTCCTTGTTGAGCCCGGCTCCTTTCGTACAGCAATCTGGGAGAAAGGAATGCAAGACCAACCGCTTGATGAAGCCTCTCCTTACGCCACCCAAATGAAACAACTGATGCGTCACGTAGAAGCGATCATAGAAAAGGCACCTGCACCCGACGCAGTCATCTCGACGATTGTCCATGCGGCCACCACTCCCAAGCCGCGATTCCGCTACCCGGTTGGCCGAGGCGTGGCACTCACAATCGCCGCAAAAAATTGGCTTCCGTGGTCATGGATTGAGCGAATTGTAACAAAGCAATCGTGACGATTTTTCCATAAAAGAAACACACCCCGCAAGGAGTGTGTTTGCGCGTTGAACACTATACACTTTCCGTTCGTCCTGTGCGTATCAGCCAAACATGTTGGATATATTCAGCTACGCCAAAAAATATCGCAACAAAACCGGCCCCGATTGCGGCGATTTGAGCCGTCGGAAAAAATACAATGCTTCCATAAACGATCAAAAAGCCGATAATCAAGTCAAACATAGTCGTCAGCCAAAGACTCCCTGATGTAAGAATCGCCCTATCCAAAAAATATCCGGCGACTGCCAAAACAAATCCGACTCCGACAGACTGATATAGATTTGCGAAATTCACTTCTGGAAAGAGAGCATCTGCCAAAACGACCAACACCGGACTAACGAGCAGCTTCATCAAAAGACCGTCCACGTCTATTTACTCTCCTTTACTGGGGGTGTACTCAGTATGCCCCTCGTTTACTTCAGCCATGTCATGACGCCGTCGTATACCGGCTTGTAAACCATTTCCATCCAATAAACAGGATTGGGGACAACCCCTTTTTCGGCTCCTGCGTACAAGCCAACACTGATGACAAGCAACCCGAGAAAGACAACGATCTCTTTGCGCTGCCGCTTTCGAATCAATCGGGGTAGCTCGTATGTACAAACTATGATCGATACAACGATGACAGCAAATGTGGACATACAAATCCCCCCTTCTCCTGTTACACAATCACTTTTCATCAAAGGCATTATTGATGGTTCCTAAACGTCTGATTTTCACATCTGCTATGACATGTACAGGCAGCTTGGTAAATTCCTTTTCCCAATTGCCCCCTATCTTCTTCCATACTTTCGGGTATTTTCGATGGATTGCTTCTCCGAATCCATATATGTCTACTCCATTTTTCTTGGCATTAGCAATTGCCTTTGTCGCCAATGCTACCATTGATTTTTCCGCCTCTTTTTCCAGCTCCTTGATCGTATTCTTCTCTGTCAGATCTAGCTTGCATTGCACTTCCCCAATATCATTTTCCAAACTGATGTGAATGATGACTTCCGGGGTGCCATTTTTCATAGTAGCCTCGATTTTGGCCTCGGCGCGCATAACTTCCATCGTCAAGAGTCCTCCCCCCTTGCAAGGCATGCTTCCGACCGTGCTTTTTACTTTGCCTGTAATGTAACTATACGCTTTGCTGTCCGCTTCACTCAGCCAGGTTATCAGCCTATCACCCCGGAAAGTAGCCAATGTCGTATATTGAAGCAGCACGGGCGTATCTATTTGCTCGACATTTTTTCGCTGGTCCCCCTCCCCTGCAGGTCCAGTTAGTCGTACGCCTGTCAAAACAGCTTGTTTCCCTTTGCTGGTAAAGTCGGTAAGCAATTGATCCATCGTAACTGCTGCGGTAGGCGCCCATACTTTGGAGGATGTCTCCAAAGAAGCAAACATTTCTGTAGAAGGGATTTGTTCAAGTGGTGTGATTACTCTCAAGATGTTGCGGGCCGTTGTTCCTCTAGCGATGGCGATATAAAAGTCAGTCCGAAACTCATGGTCACGCGAGACAAAATCGATGACAGGAGAGATCCCTTCCCTCGCGACCTCTTCGCCAAATATGAGCATCCTGGTGTGCGCCATGTATATTTTACGCGGAGATACCGTGGTCATTTTACGCACAGCCTCAAAGATGGTCGGAGCGTTCATGGTAAAGAGCGTAACGGGCGAACGTCCAGGCTTCCCCTTATTGGCCGCGACCTCTGCAGGGTCTACTACTTGGACCGAAACTTGATAGCCTCCTTGCACTTTATCAATACCAATCCCGACAGCAATCGCCAAATCGTTCAGTTCTCTTCGATCCCAACAACCAGCTAGGATAATAACGAGCACGATGCAGAGAAGAACTTTTATCCCTTTCACTGGTGTCCACTCCTTTACATGCTGTGAAAAGCCTCTCACTTCTGCGGTGGCAATGGCTTTATCCCTTTAGATTGGCGACGCAAATTGTTTTTGGTAATCGATTCAGGTCGTTTGTCCAAGGCCCAGCGAGGCAAGCGAAAGATCGAGTCTCTTTGCTCTTTCAAGGAAAACGGAGCAAACGATTCCATATACGGTACGCCAAACGAGCGCAAACTGCATAAATGCAGCACTAAGACAAGCATCCCTACAATGATTCCGTATATGCCAAAAGAAGCAGCCAGAACCATCAGGGGGAAACGAAGAATCCTCACGGTAATCGACATGTTGCTCGCTGGGAAAATAAAGCTGGATATTGCGGTAATCGAGACCACAATGACCATCGCTGCCGAAACAATCCCCGCTTCCACCGCTGCTTGTCCGATGACCAGTGTTCCCACGATGGAAATGGCTTGACCTACTGCGCGCGGCATGCGGATTCCAGCCTCTCGCAATATCTCAAAAGCCACTTCCATCATGATCGCCTCAATAAAGGCTGGAAAGGGCACTCCTTCTCGCTGTGCCGCCAAGCTGATCAGTAGCTGTGTCGGGAGCATCTCTTGGTGGAAGGTCGTAATGGCGATATAGAGGGAGGGAGCAAGCAACGCTATTAAAAAACAGGCGAATCGCAGCATGCGAATCAACGTACTAAAATCAAAGCGCTGATAGTAGTCTTCCGCTGAATGGAAAAACTCCACAAAGAGTGAGGGCACGGTCAAAACAAAGGGAGTTCCATCTACAAGAATCGCTACGCGTCCCTCTAATAGATTCGCAGCCACTACATCCGGGCGCTCCGAGTTTGAGATGGTGGGGAAAGGTGTGTAGGCTTCGTCCTGGATCAGCTCCTCGATCATTCCGCTTTCCATGATGCCATCGATGCAGATTCGCCCCAGTCTATTACGTACTTCTTCTACAACACCCTCTTCAACTATCCCTTTCATATACACAACTGCGACTTCTGTCTTGGTTTCCTCACCGATTCTGTTGATTTCAATCCACAGCTTTTCACTGGAAATCCGTCTCCGCAGCAACGTAATATTCGTGCGAAGTGTCTCCGTGAAGCTCTCCCGCGGACCGCGAATGACAGTTTGTGATGACGGTTCGGTGACTCCTCTATCCTTCCACTCCTGTAAACCGATATGAATTCCTTGCGCGCAGCCATCCACGAGAATGATGACACAGCCAGACAGCAATGCTGTAAACAATGTAGGAAAATCGAATAAATCTCCCATATCTCCTACGGTCAGGATGGATTCTTTTAAAAAGGGAACGAACTCGTCCTCGTGTATCCCTTCCCATTCCTTCAAGCGCATTTTGTATAAAAGGCTATCGATTAATACGGCTTGTACCAGGTACGAATCGACCATGCCATCCGCATACAAGATAACTGCCCGAACGGGTTCTAGGCTATTTAGGACTACCTCTCGAATCACAATGTCATTGCTGTATCCGAGCGATTCTTTTATATAGTGAACGTTGTCGTCTAAGCTGCATCCAATCTGAGCCATTCGGATTGCTCCTCACATCGGCAATTATGAACACAGTTTCTCCGATTGCTCTCATTACTAAACAAAACGTGCATGTCCGGTTTCACAGAAAAAGACCTCGCACTCTTATTAAGAGGACAAGGTCTTTTGTATATGTTCTACACTATGGAGCAGGTGTTTGTTCACCACCTGGCAATGGTGCATCGTCAAAGGAAGGGTCGTGCCATTCTACTTTGTGTTTTTGCTGAAGCGTATTTAACCAGGTTCCGTAGTTCTGACTGCGATTTTGGTCTGTCAGCATCATTTTGATCTGATCTTTGACTTTATCAAACTCTGGTGCCGGTGACCCCAGCTGTTCTTTATTTGTATCGTAGTAGGTTTTGATTTGCTCCTCGGTAACCGGGAATGCTTTATCCAACAACTTATCCCGTGTCATGAGCACACTCAACTTATCCCGCAGCTGGGCCTCGGTCATTCCCATACTCTTCAAGTAGTTTTCGAATGCCTCAGGTGAACCTACCTGTTGTTTCATCGAATCAATCTCTTTATCCATATCTTCTTGCGTCACCGCGGCGTTTTGCGCCTTGGCTTCCTGCTTGATTAACGCTTCCGCAACAAGTTCATGTATCATTGATTTTCCGTACATTTTCTTCATTTCACTGTAAAGCTGATTTTGTGTAATCGAGGTATTGCCAGCCGTTACCAAGACAGGGTCATTGCCTTTTGCCCATGATTGATAAAAACCTAAAACAGCTAACCCCGTTAATAATATGGCAACCGAAAGCATGGAAATATCAAACTTCTTCACTTGGATATCCTCTCTTTCTATAATCTGCCCTCCAAGTATAGAAAGAAGTTATGGTAGAAAAATGGAAAGCGTATTACACAACTTTTCCACATTTTAAACATATTATGCGCTACATAAAAAATCGGGTAAAAAAAGAGGAGAGAACGGAGGCGATGACAGGACCTAAAACTGCCCAAATCTGTAAAAAACGTTCTTGCTTTCTGTCTTTTTCTACTTCCATAAACTGAGCGAGTGCTTCCTTATCACGATTATCGTTAGCCAGTAATTGCAGGATTATATCTTTGTCTTTTTCCGTCTTCTCTGCTTTCGTTTCTAAATCAGTCTGCAGCTTGTTCAAAACTTGCAGTACATCATAACGCACATCCTCCATGCGTCCCAATTGATGTTCAATTCGTTCCAACCACTTCGTGACTACTATCATTTGTCCCTCAAGCTGATCGATTCGTTCTTCGAATTTGTCTAATTTCAAATAGATACGTTGTATATGCTGATCTATATTTTTCTGATTTTCATTTGGTCCCGCTGTCATAGATTCCACCTCCCCCGTCCGTCCTTTATACTACTTGTTTATGTAGCGGAGAGGAGCATTGCCTGTACGGTTATCCCGCTTTGTTCAGTCTCGTGTAAAAAAAGGCTGCAAACAAATGTATTTCCAAATCCTGAATTCAGCTAAAATAGATGGAAGACTATCTAGCATTTCTATCAAATAAAACGGGGACAAGACCGTTTATTCATAAAGGAGGATACCATGACAACCTTGTTGGAGGTAAAAGGGGTAACGGGTGGGTACTCTTACAACCACGCTGTAATCAAAGACGTCTCCTTTCACATACGCGAAAAAGAAATTGTGGCGCTAATCGGGCTGAAT
Organism: Brevibacillus sp. BC25; assembly: GCF_000282075.1. NCBI lineage: Bacteria > Bacillati > Bacillota > Bacilli > Caryophanales > Paenibacillaceae > Brevibacillus > Brevibacillus sp. BC25. Next base: position 1,960 of record NZ_AKIX01000054.1, on the reverse strand, counting down.
GGCGCAGGCAAAAGCACGACAATCAAGCATATTTTAGGACTCTTGGAACCAATCGCAGGTGAAATCAGCATTGCGGGGAAGACTTTTCAATCAGACCCCGAAAACTATCGTTTGTCTTACGGGTATATCCCCGAGTCTCCCATTTATTACGAAGAGCTTACGCTGTGGGAGCATATCGAGTTAATGGCGATGAGCCATGGGTTAGACCAGGAAGTTTTTTATGAACGAGCACGTCCTCTCTTAAAAGAATTCCGCATGGAAGAAATGAAAGACCGATTTCCCCAGCAGTTTTCCAAAGGCATGAGACAAAAGCTCATGATCATGATGGCGTTGCTCGTACAACCGCCTCTGTACATCGTGGATGAACCGATCCTGGGTCTGGACCCTCTGGGGATTCGTTCTCTTCTCACGTGGTTGAACCGTTGCAAGGAACAAGGGGCAGGCATTCTGATGTCCACACATATTTTGGCCACTGCCGAAAAGCATTGTGACCGATTCATCATTTTGCACAAAGGCGAGATTAGAGCCCAAGGAACGCTAGAGGAGCTTCGTCGTATTACAGGGCTCCCAGATAGCTCCTTGGACGACATATACTTGCATATCGTAGAGGATGACGGCCAGTGAAAATAGACGTAGATCAATTATTTCGCAAACGGTTCCATGCCTTTTCAGTAGAATTTATTCGATATGCCCAGTACATGGCCAATGGCGGCCTGATGTTCGTCGGGATCTTTTTAATGGGGTTGCTCGCCTTCTACTACCGCAGCATCATCGCGATGATCCCGCCCTGGTTCCCTTTGCCGTATGCCATGGCTCTCGTGATTGCTATTGTTGTTGTGAGAAGCCCCCTGCGCACGTTTTTGCTGGAAGCGGATTTGCTTTTTTTGACTCCGCACGAAGTAAGGCTGGATCGCTATTTCCGGAAGGCGCTCGTTTACAATTTTGCCATTCAGAGCATGGTGGTGTTTATCGTCCTGCTCCTGCTCATGCCTATGTATACAGGAGTCGTAGGCGCACAAGGCGTGCAGCTGTGGGTTTACTGGTGCATTCCCCTGCTCTTGAAGGGCTGGAATATTTACAGCAGTTGGACGTTCTTGCGTTTGCCAGATCAACAGAAGATCGGATTCTATACACTCGCTCGATTTGTCTTTTCGTACATCCTCCTCGCCTGGGTATTGAGTGAAGGACAATTCTTGCGCGTAGGTCCTATCCCACTTGGCGTTCTGATCTGCGCTGCGCTCTTGATCTGGCTCCATTCGCGAATGTTGACTTATAAGAAAACAAACTCTCTACAATGGTATCGCCTACTGGCCATCGAAAGCGGCTTGCGTCACCGCTTTTATCAGTTCGTGAACAACTTCCGGGATGTCCCTGCCATGCAGCACCAAGTGAAATCACGCTCGTGGCTCATTACCCTGACGAAGCTGCTGCCTTACCGTCAATCAACAGCAGGACGTCATTTGTTTACCAAAAAATTTATTCGCTCCGGTGACTTTGCGGGCACTTATTCCAGACTGCTCCTGTTGTCAGCCTTCGTCGTTCTCATATTGCCCGGCCCCTATGCAAAAATCATTGCTGGCCTGCTCTTTCTCTTCATGACAGCCAGCCAGATCGGCAGCATCTGGCGCCACCAGCAAAAGCGCAACGGTTATTCGATCTTTCCGATTCGGGATAGTCATATGAGACAGGCTTTTAACTGGCTGCGTATGGTTCTGTTGGGTTTGCACGGTGTAGTGCTTGTGCTCATTGGGTTATTGTAGTTAAAGAATGTTTTTGCTTTTTATCAAAAGCCGCGTGGAAGAAGCGCATTTCCAGTCCAAGCGCCTCTGGAGCCCGACCTAGCTTTGGAATAAATGGCGGGGAATTTCAGCTTCACTTATGGAGTACCTCATTGAAACTTCTACGTTTGAAGCGCTCCCGCCATTTAGTTATGATCCCCTTTAGGTAGACAGAAAAAAGA
>NZ_AKIX01000053.1:0-6116 GCF_000282075.1 Brevibacillus sp. BC25 | reverse complement strand
CCCGCCGTTATGCAGGATTTTTTTCAAAACCGATACCGGGAAAGGAATGGCTGGTGGCTTCATCCGTAATTCTTTGGCCATCAACGAAATTAGCTCCAAAAAAGATGGCGTAGCGCTCCGCTCATTTAAGGCGTAATACGTTTGATGCTCGATGTGATTGGCCTCTACAATCCCCACAATGACCTCGGCCAAATCGTCGACGGCAAGCAAGGGCAGCCACCACTCCTTGCCACCGGGAAGAACAGGGAATTTTCCACGCCGCATGGAGCTGATCACGAGGCCCAGGCCATCCGTTTGTTCTGTGTTCCCGGTGCTTCGCGGGCCTATAATTGTACTCGGATTCACCACGACAAGCGGCATTCCTTTTTGATACGCCTCTTGTCTGAGGTATAGATCGGCCAGAAACTTGTATTTCTCGTAGCCTCCTGCCTCGCGGAAAAGATTGTTTGACGCAAAAACATCCGTCGCCAGCTTCCCGCTCTCATCGTCAAACGGACTCATGTAGCCGACGATATGAATCAACTTTTGTAGACGCTGTTGTTTATGCAATTCGTCTGCTACTGCTGCGAGGTGACTTGCTCCTTGTAAAATCACGTCTTTCCCCACTGTTTCATCCATCGAAATATCCATCGGGACACCTGCATGGATGATGACAGTTGCGCGCAAAACCTGCTCGTAATCGTTCGCCGATAATCCCAAGCCCGCCTTTCGCAAATCACCCCGCACGGCATTGCAATAAGACCTCTCTTTTGGTCTCATCTGCATCAGCAATTCATCCCACTTCTCTAGCGAACGAACTAGCGCCAGTACGGTATGACCAGCCCGCGCCAACTGCTTTGTTACCTCCTTGCCGATAAATCCAGTAGCTCCGGTTACAAAAACGACAGCCATTGTTTCTGCCTCCTTTATATTTATAGTACTAATCAGTACTAATTTACTTCAAAAAAATCCTACACTTGAATCAAGTGTAGAAGTGTCTGACCAGCGTTTACGAGTACCTGTGTATGCCCCTGCGATTCAGCCATGAGCATTGCTCCTTCCATAATGGTCACGAGCAAGACTGCCGTTTGCGGAATCGAGATATTTTCCTTGAATTCTCCACGGGCGATTCCCTCCACGAGCAGCTTTTCCGCTAGATTCTGCCATTCGATCAGGAACTCGTTGATTCGCGCTTTGACTTCTGGTATTTGTGCCGACAGTAAGGAAAGAATCGGACAGCCTCCTACGCAGGAGCGTCCCTCCAGTTCCTCTGCGATGATGGTAAAAATCAGCCCCACCCGTGCGGAAACAGACAGATCTGTTCGTTGCAGGATGTCTTCCAGTGCTCCTCTCAGTACGTTCATTCTGTAGCTGAGCACAGCTACGACGAGCTCCTCCTTGCTTTTGAAATGGTAGTAAATGTTGGACTTGGAGACTTTGCTATGTGCTACGACGTCATCCATGCTGGTATTCATGAGTCCTTTTTGCAAAAACAAATTGGATGCAGTGACGATGACATGGTCACGGTTTGAGGTTCGTTTCATGATTAGGACTATACAGTACTAACGGGTGATTGTCAATATGTGGAGGAGAAGAAAAAGCGCAGTTCTCTTCGACTCTGACACGCCATCAGGGGGAATTACTGTCCGTCTACACTTAAAAAAGGGGACCGTCGAGCCAAAGCCACCCTACGGGCGGAAGGTTCTCGAGGAAGAAGTGTTCGACAAGCGTGGTCCCCTTTTTGAAGTTCCGACTGGGTAGGCGTTGTCAAGGTCTACGAGCCCTGCGCTTTTTCTTCTTACCAGCTTTGCCTTTTAAAACTTCGTATAAAAAAGAAAAGGTTGATGCCGTCTGTCACGGCATCAACCTTCACCCATTAATTGATCGCAAATCTGTTTAATTTCGTTACGGCAGCAAGCATGGCAGCCGCCAGTTCATTTTCCTGGCTATCTCGTGCCCTTCTTAGATAAAGGCTGCGCAAAAAGTTTTTACTGTTCACTCGAGCGATGACCTGGGTACGACTTTTCGGCAGTTCTGCACAGCTTGCCAAGCCATTGATCCAGTCAGCGAGCTCCTGCTCTGGGAGCAAATCCTTATCTATCATCGTATCGACAATGCTTGCCAGACGTTCATCTTCTTCGTCATTGAAAATATGTTTTCTGTTATCCAATACGCCCTGGATCGCACGGAGGATGTCTCGCTGTACGGCTTCGTCGCTCTCTGGGCACTGCACTAGCTCTACGAATACGTCTGCCCCGTGTGCCGTACTGTGCGCCCAGCCTCCCTCGGACAAATAGCCGCGCAAATCCTTTTCCTCTTGAAAGTAGCGGAGCATGGCATTCTTCACATGCTGGAAATCAGCGAGCTCCAAAAAAGGCTTCTGCCTGTGACGTCGCATGATCAAGGCAATCGGCAATGCAGAGAATGTCCTCGTAAATACAGATTGATCACCCTCGCTGCCGATCTGATAGAACAAATGCGTATCGTCCGTCAGTTCTCGGAGAAGGCTGCGCAATTGCGCCTCCGTCAGATGTTTCTCATCAAGAATCCAGTAATAAAATACTGGGTAAATGAGATTATCACGCAGCTCCGGATCAGGGTCCCCGATGTATTGCAGCAATAGCCCGACGAAATCCTGTAGTTGCTCCCCTTCACGAATCAGGTATTGTTCCTGCTCCAATCTTTGCAGGTCCAATATGAGTTTTGTTCTCGTATCCCTCACGTTTTCATCCCCCTCAACATCATCAAAATTTCCTCAACCACGATATCCGGTTCATCATGATGAATATAATGCCCGCTGCGACCGGCAATTCTTTGCTTGCTTGATGTAGATAGCCGCCTGAAATCGGCTTGCAGATTTTGTTCGATTTTCAAAATTTCCTCGTTCGGCCATTCCTCGTCCCATATGTCCGGTAAGCCTCTCGTGATAATTGAGACAGGTTTGTCGCTTTGCCGAAAATGGTCAACGATTTCTTGATAGCTCCGTATCTTATCGATCTTTTCTCGATTCAACATCGGATTCTCGTAATATTCCCGGTTGGCTGCGAGCAGGTTATCAGGCAAAACCTTTTCATACGCGAGCTCCTTATATTCCGGAGCAGCGTCCACCAGAATCATGCCCGAAACGAGGTGCGGATACAGACTGGCAAACAGTCTAGCAACCAAGCCGCCAAAAGAATGTCCGACCAAAATACACGGCGGCTCCACCCCAATCTCCTGCAGCAAATCATATAGCTCCTCTACCAGATCACGACAAGTCCGCGGTACGACTGCTGCCGCTGGGCTCCTGCCAATCCCCGCACGTTCATAGGATAAGGTCGACGCTTCCTGCGAGATTCGATCTTGAACGATCTTCCATGTCTCACCGCTATCGCCCATTCCTGCTATGAAGATGACGCACGGTGCCCCACTTTTTCGCGAATACAGCCTATGTATCCGTCGACACATGATCCCAGTCATCCTCCATGTAACGAACCAGCCAATTCAATGATCTGTGTCTTTCAACAACTACTTCGTCATTCAAACCGCCTGCAACCGTGCGATTGTTGATGCGCGCATCCACACATGCCCAGTCATAGCGATAGATTAAATCTGCTTGGTCGAGAATCTCTTGTTTGCTTCTCACTTTTGCATTGCTGTAGAAGGTATCATAGTCAGCCGCGCTTCTGAGAGCATCAATCGCAGTACTCACATCACAAATCTCATCCGGGAATTCGAGTTCTTCTACATACCCGAGTGCCCACAGCAGTACCCAGTAGCATTCGTACATCCAAGCCATCTGAATCATATCGGTTCGGTCTGGCTGTGGATCATTCAAGAAGTCTCTCTCTTTTTCCGTAAAGAATTCAGCAGCGCCAAACTGCTCAATAATTCCTTCGATGAACTCCCGCTCTTCCTTGATTTGCCCGTTTTCGGCGATCCCTCCGGCATATACCGCAATCAAGCACAGGGCAATCGCTCGCTGAACCATCTCGTCCTTGCTCCTGATGACAGCGTCCTCGTCCCCTACGATGACAGGAAGATGCGGGATGTACGGAATGCCTTGCTCCTGCAATAGCTTGATGCTCCGCTCCTTGCGCGCTTCTCCTGACTGGGAGGGTTGAATATGTCCATCGATCAGGTCTACGCTGACCGTCACTAGAAAATCGTCCACTTCCGATTCTCCTGCCGTATTGAGAATCAGCCTTCCTTGTTTATCGAGCATGTCTCCGGTAGGGAGAAAGACGATCCCGTGTACTTCTTCGGCAATCGCCATAATGGTCGCAAACGTCTTCTGGTCGAATTCCTTGCTCGCTACGATTCCTACCGCCACATTGAGCGCTGTAATTTGGTACAACAGCTTTTGCTGGACTTTCTCGTGTGCCGTTTCAATCTGTGCGAAGTAGCCGTACATCCCTTTTTTCATTTGGAGAAAGGCTTCTTGGTCATCGTCCTCGCGCATAAGATTGAAGGTGATCTTGCTCTTGCTAAACCATTTTTTATCTGTCACGGTCACGGCCCGCTCGTCTGCGGATACCTCTACCAATTGATCACGAAAAGCCTCGACAATCGCAGCGACGACTTTCTCGCATTGTTGGATGGAGACATAAATGGTGCATTGATTCATCTGGTAACCTCCTTTGCTGGCCAAACATTTTCAAAGTGCCGAATTTTGTAATCAATATTCAATTATGGTATTCTAACCCTGTTTAATCAAGCGCAAATCTTTATAGTTATCGGCGAGTCTATCACGATGATTGAAGGTGAAACCTATGAAAAACATCCTATTAGAGGAGTTCTCACCGATTTGTCCGATTCAAGCTTTTGTCGAAGAGGATGAGAACGGCGTCTTTTTTTATTTGTGGGATTATCCCGGTGAGGAGCATGCTAGCATTCGCTCTTGTTGGGTAAGAAATTACGGACCTGCACCGGACTCGATCGATTTCGATGCCATGCAGGATGGTCAAGCTCCCATGCTTCCACGCGATTGCTGCGCTCATCCAGATGGAGCTGACAGGCTGGACCCGGAACAGCTCTCGATCGTCTGGCTGGAGGAAGGCGATGCAGCGGCACTTTTGTATGAGGATGAGGTGCTGTGTGTGATTCCCAGCTGGGCTGGACCTTCCCCGGACGGCTCGCACTATCCTTCGTATGCGCGAGATTGCACCGGAGAATCTCATTTATGCTTTCCGCTGGGAACACTAGAGACGAACGCCATGTTTGCTCGCATCGAGGCAGCCCAGCATTTTTGGGCGAGCTGGGATGGCAACCCTTGGCCTGACATCCAGCAGCAATTCATGGACGCGATCACTTCGACTCTCGGCCCAGTTAAACAGTATTACGGCATCGACGGCGGTCACTGGCCCCCGAAAGCATTGGTGACCATCGAAAAAGGAGACGTTACCTATGCGATGACCCTCGGCGTGTCCATATTGCGTCAGCCAAAAGTCGAGCAGTATACAGAAGAGCCAGAGCAATTACGCCGATTCGAGCTGGCCTTTGCCTGCGAAACCAAATGGCTCGCCCAAAACGAGCAGCAATTGCTGGCCTACATTAGCGCCCAAACCTCTTTGCCGTGGTCGTATATGACCTTCCTCGCACAAGGTCACACCATTCCGTGCCAGGAAATCAATCAGATCAACAGCCGCTTCTCCTCCATGCTGCTCGCAAAACCTGAGGATGCACCGAGTATTCCACTTCCGCTCATGGCGGGTGATCCTGTGAATCTGTTATGGATGATTCCGATTACCGCGGAGGAACAGCAGTATGCAGAAATGAACGGTTCTGAGCAATTGATTCAGCGCTCCGCGGGAGATGGTGCGGATTGGATTTTTAATGGGGTAGTGAAATTTATGAAGTAAACTAGATTTTGAAGACAGTTTTCGTGGAGTACGTTCTGCGGGGACTGTTTTTTTGTTATCTCAACACTTTGGTAGGAGAAGTTATTTATCTCCGTGAATCTGCTTTTAAGATGGTAAACAAAAGCCGCGTCAGAAGAAGCGCATTTCCAGTCCAAGCGCCTCTGGAGCCCGCCCCAGCTTCGGAATAAATGGCGGGGGTTTTCAGCTTTTATCACATACAAAAACGCATTCGCGTTTTCTGGTTTGAAGCGCTCCCGCCATTTAGTTATGATCCCCTTTAGGTAGACAGAAAAAAGA